>CANRPQ010000054.1 GCA_947632525.1 uncultured Clostridia bacterium | reverse complement strand
TTATCAGCATATGCTTCGCCCATTTTTCCATCTAGTACACTATGTCCCATATAAAATCTTATATCATCAAATAAATATTTCAAATTTTTAAGATCCTGTAGATTTTCTATTTTATTTAACATTTCTTTAAACTTATTCCCTTTAATTGTATTTTAATAATAGTATCATTTTTTATATAAAAAGTAAATAAAATTAAGTTTATATTGTCAAGGTTTTGTGCAAATATGAGTAGTAATAAAATTATTAGAAATTTCTGAATATATATTTAATTTTATTTAATATTCTCTTAAATATAGGCTCTTTGTACTCTACCATAGATGTACTATTTACTAAATTTTCTTCAGTTATTATATTTTGTTGCTTATTTTTAAAAATATTATCTGGATTGTATCTTTCGCGAATATTTTTTTCTCTCTCACTCTTTAGATATGTATCTTCTTCATAAAGTTCTTTTCTTTTTTCTTTGTCACACCAATAACTCCTATATATAAGTGATAGCAGTAACTTTGTATCATTCTTTAATAACTGTTTATTTATTGGAATATTAACATTTATATTACTTATATAGGAATTATCCATATTTTCCTTAATAAAATTAATTAGTTTATTTGGAAGTTTATTAATATATTCTTTTCCCATAATATTTAGTATTGTGTCTACTTCTTTTAAAGATTGTTTATATTTTAAAGTCATCTCCTTTTGCCTCCATATCTAACATTCCTTGAGTTTCTAAAATACCCAGTTTTAAATCCTTCATTCCTGTTTCTCTTTCATCAAAAGTAACTTTTTCATCTAATTGTTTAATTGCGTCTAAGGAAAAGTTTTTGCCCTTTTTATGTCTATATGCAGTAGCATAATCTAATATTTTTGATTTTGCTTCTTCTAATAATTGAGATATACTCTTTTCTCCACCGCTTTTTCTTTTTGCAACAGTTGGTTTTGTTACTATAAAATACAGATTTTCAAAATAATCTGATAAAGTTTTAAAATCTTCTACTCCTAAATATTTTATATGTTCATTTGTACCATTTAATTGAGAATTTCTAAATATTTTTACTAATTCTTGATTTTCAAATAGTGGGTTAATTCCATCATTTAATCTATGAAAATAACTATATGCATCAAATTGCCTACCAAGTATTATAGACATAATTTTTTCTTCATCATAACAATTAATTGCCTCTTCTAATCCTATATGTGCTTCTTCTTTCAAAACATATTTTCCCGTTTCTTCATCTTTATCTATAACTGTAGTAGCAATACCCTCTCTCTTTTGGATTTGTCCATCAACTATTGAATATTCTTTATTATATGCTTTTATTAAATGTCCAATTTCGTGTACTAATGTAGACATTATTTCTTCATTTTGTAAATTAGAACTTCCTTTTGATGTAAGATATATTAATCTTCTTGAAGATATCTCTTCATTTGTTACAATAGGCATACTATCGTAAAAAGCAGTTGCAATTTTTGGTATTTTTCCTATATCTTTGTTTGGAAAGAATTTTGAAAGATATTCGTTTGGATTTTCATTTTCCTGTTGCATATGAATTTCACAACTTGAAATTGCATCTAAAATTAATTGCTCATGTTCTTCTCCAAAATGTTCTATAAATGCAGGAATTATTTTTTTTAAAGCTCCTATTAATTCATTATTATATCCGTATTTTTCTTGTAATACTTTTAAATATTCATCCATTTTTTTAAATCTTTTATCATTTTCTTGATTTCTTTCAAATTCTTCAATTAAAGAAAATAAATTAAAATTTTCGTTTTCTTTTGTCATAGTAACTATTTGCTCTGGAGTTGGCAATTTACCTTGCTTTCTTAAATTTTCTAAAGAACTATTATATTGATCTACAACTCTCTTATACTCGTCTAACCCAACTTTTTCTATTTCTTCACACAGTGCTTTCATATATACTGGCGATTCCATATTCCTGAATATAATATCACTTATATTTTTATCAATATCTAATCTTGAAAATAAATATCTAAAAAATGTTTTTTGGTAACACTCTAGAACTATTACATTATTTTTATATTCATCTTTTACACTTTCTAATTTTTCTAATTCATCATTTTGACCTGTTAATACATTATAGTGTAAAACTTGTGCTATATTATGACTTTTTGCAATATCTTGTATTAATTCTAACAGTTCTTCTTTTGTATCAGATTCAAAATATCCCTTATAAGCACGAGTTAAAGATAATTGCTCTGCTGTATATATTCTACTATTTTTCAAAGTTTCATTTACATTTTCTTGTAATGTTCCTTCAAAAATTTGTATAGTTAAATCTAAATTTTTCAATTGCTCTTTCTCTTGTTCAGACAATGAATCATATCTATCTTGACTTATTAAAATAATAGCTTTGTTAGATAATTTTATATTTCCTTTTATAGCTGTATCTGTTGGAACAAGAGATACAATATTTGAATTATCTATTTGTTCTTCCAAACTTTCTATTATTGCACAGGTTTTATTTGAAAAAACATTATTCATATCATCAGGTACTAATCCATTTAGTGCCCAAAGTACCATAGAATTATAACCAGAATTATATGGTAGATACTGTTCCAAAATTTTTTTGTTTTGTTTGTTAATTTGTTCTTGTTCCTCTTCTGTTTTAGTCCAATATCCTTCTAGATTAATTATTGATAATTTTCTTAATAAATCATTTATTGCATAAGCAAAAGCAGTACCCTTTTCTTTTTTTAAATATGGAACTTCACTAATTGGGCGAACTATTCCATCAAACGGTATTATGTTTGTAGCTCTTACCAGTGCTATATTTTTAATATTCATCTCAAATTCTCCTGGGATTTATTATTGTTTAATTTAATACATTTTTAATAATGAAACTTATAATTATATTATTGCATAAAATTATTCTTATTTCAATATTTGTATATTCAATTAAGATTTGGCTTTAAATTTTTTTGATTTTTGTAGTGTGTTTTTATTATATTTTTTCTATACGTATTCCTATAACACCATGTTGCTTTTGCTTTTCTGGTGTATAAAATTCCTCTAATACATTTAGTAATTCTTGCTTAGTCATTGATTTATCAGCCATTATTTCTATATTAAAATCCTCAAGTAATTCTTTAAATGTATTGTATCTTAATAACCCTATAACTTTAACTCTCATAGTAGTTTTTAATTCAGATTCTTTTTGAAAAATTATAGTATCTCCAATAGCAATTTTCTGTCTTTTTTCGTCATATAACCTTAATTCTATTCTTTTTGTACCATAGTTAATATAATCAAAATATTTAGGTTGCAATTTTAATATATGTTCCATATTTTCTACCTCCAATTTATATTGTAGAATAGATATTTTTTTGTAAATATTATAAGTTATCGCTTAGATATTATTTATTATATTCAACACATTTTTCTTCCAATAAGAGGTCTTAACTCTTTTTCATTTTTATTATAAGCTACTTTATTATGAAATTTTCTTAAATAATCACAATAATTTGAATTAACTCTAACAATCTTTAAATTTATAATCATCAAAGATTACCTCCTTAGCATTTCAATTATATATTAAAATTTATAAAAACACAATAATATAAAAAGATTAGAGTTTGCCTCTAATCCCGTTTTTTAAGTTCCAACTTTATGTCTGGATTCACCAACTTTTTTTACTATTTCTAGCAATAATATTATATGCAAATTATATAAATTTATTACTTGCTATATTTTAAATATAGCATATTTTTATTTAATAACCAATTTTGATTTCATGTTTTTTTAATTACATAACATATGTAAAATAGTATAAATTAATACTACAATAATTATAAGTATGATTAACGGTATTAACATTGATTTAAGTAGAATTTTCATAATTATTCCTCTTGCCATTGATAGATATTTAAATCAACCCTATTATTCTCGACTTTTATACCATCTTTTTCTAAAAGTTGTTTTTGAATTTTTTTCCCTCCAAAAACAAATTCTTCTGCAAGTTCTCCTTTCCCATTTAGAACTTTATAACATGGATATTTATTTCCATCTGGATTTTTGTGTAAAATACTCCCTACTACTCTTGCAAGTCCTTTATTTCCAAGAGCTTTCCCTATTTGTCCATAGGTTACAACTTTTCCTTTTGGAATAGTTAATAAATAATTATAAACTTTATTTGATAAATAGTCCCCTGATAACCCAGTTTTATTGGTTCCAATAGAAAGCTTGTAACTATTATCAATTAGTTTAAAAATTGACTTTAAATCTAATCTTCCATCTAGGATAATCGTAATCCAACTTGATTTATTCATATGATAACCCGGGAAAATTTTTTCATTATCTACTATATCTTTTATTTCATTTTTTTGATACTTTAGGTCTATAATTTCAACATTATCATTTAAATTCAACTTCAATTTATCATAACCAACAACCATAAAAACAGAATACCATTTGTTATTCATTTTATTTCTGCATATAGCACTATCGCTTGACTTTTCCCATAAGAACTCTAAATCATCATTATATTTATTTTTTATATATTTTATAATTTCCTTTGATTGATGATTCTTAAAAACTTGAAAATCAGTACATTTTTCTATTATATCCTTTATTAAATTCTCATATTCGTATTTTACTTTTCCAACAAATTCACCAACAGAATCTTCAATATCAACGAGTATATATTCCTCATAATTAGAAACATCAATGACTTTAGAAATAAAAATTTTTTGTGATGCCAAAACCTGAACCTCAAATTGTTCATTACAAATTAGTTTCTTGTATGTATAATTTTCTTTATTTCTGATAAAGCCATACTTTACCATCTTTTTGTAATTTAGATTTCTATTTTTAAATATTTCTTTCAAATTTTTCATATTTGTTATTCCTATTGGTTTCTATATATTCTATTTTAATGTATTTTTTATTATTAGTATACTTTTAAATTCTTTATTTGTAAATACTTTATTTTAAGGTTTTAATATTTTACTTGTAATATCAACTATTTCATTAATTGGAATTTTGGTATTATCATATAATTCTATAAATTGATTATATTTATCTATTCTTTTTATACAACCAGTAGTTGTTACATATTTTCCACCACTTTTTTTCATGTCAGGCTTGAAATATGTAATGGTTATCTCTGGTTTTTTTTCTAAGTTTTGTATTATAATATGTAATTTGCTATCTAAAATATTTTTAATTTCATCATCAATTTCCATTTTTACGTCTGTTAATCTAGCTGTTTCTTTAACCGCATCTTCATATCCTGTTAAAGTTGCAAACGGTGCAAATTGTGCGGATCTTTCATATAACGACATTTGTGGATGTTTTTTAGATACATGATGTGGTAAATTTATTATATTATCATATTTATGGTCATATTTCATTTTTTCCCCCTATTTAACCTTTATGTCCTCCTATTTGATTATTTCTTTCAATAGTTGTACCAGCTTGTAAAAAATTCATTCCCTTTAATATTGCATTTTTTCCAAACTTTGATTTTATATCTAATACTGCCTTTTGTAATTCTTTTTCAGACTGTTCCTTTTTGCTTTGTTCTTCCTGCTTAGAATAGTCAACAAACATATTAATTTGCTCATATTGTTTTATACTTTTATAAGCTTGTTCATTAACTACATCACAAGCTGTTAAATTTATTCTTCTAACAAGTAAATCACGATTGATTATATTATCATATAATTCTAAAACTTTATTAGTTATTATTTTGGTAGATGATGTTTTATGGTCAATATTTATGGTCCCATGAGCATGTTTAGGTACTTTTCTACCATAATGGTCCAATGTTATTTCTCCCTTATAAGAATCTCTTATTTCTGCATTTTTAATATTTTCTACATCATACCCAATAGTTAATACTAATTTACTTGTAATTAGATTCTTTCTTACTAAATCTAAAGTTAAAAGTTCTGTCATTTCTTCAACAATAAGTTTTGTATCTTCATAGTTATATGGACAATGTAATACTTGGCCAGAACTTATACTATTTGTAATAGGCTTATACTCTTTAATACTTTGTATAGTGCTCGGTTCATATCCCCAACTGTGATCTATTAAAAGTTCAGCATTTATTCCAAATAATTTATATAAAAGTTCTTCATTTTCAATAGAAGTTTTTGCTATGTCTCCCATTGTATAAATTTTATTTTCTTCCAATTTTTTTGAAATTCCATGACCTACTCTCCAAAAATCTGTAAGTGGCCTATGATTCCACAATAGTTTTCTATAACTCATTTCATCCAGCCCTGCTATTCTTACTCCGTTTTCATCAGGAGTAGTGTGTTTTGCTACTATATCCATTGCTACCTTACACAAATATAAATTAGTACCTATTCCACAAGTTGCTGTTATTCCAGTTTCTGAAAATACATTTTTTATTACTTTTGTTGCTAGCTCTCTTGGTGTCATTTTATATGTTTGTAAATAATGTGTAATATCAATAAACACCTCATCTATAGAATAAACATATATATCCTCTGCTGAAAACCATTTAAGATATATATTATATATTTTAGTACTATATTGCATATAGTAGCTCATTCTTGGTGGTGCAACAATATATGACAACTCTAAATCAGGATTGCTTTTTAATGCTAAATCATCATAAGAAGAACAAGAAAAAATATGCCCTGGTGCATTAAGTTTTCTATTTTTGTTTATTTCTTTTACTTTTTGTATTACTTCATATAGCCTTGCTCTACCACCTATTCCATATTGTTTCAAAGATGGGCTTACTGCTAAACAAACTGTTTTTTCAGTTCTACTACTGTCTGCAACCACTAAATTTGTTGTTAGAGGGTTTAGCCCCCTTTCTTGGCATTCAACGGAAGCATAAAAACTTTTTAAATCAATGGCTATATAAATGTTCTTATAATTATTATACATTTCTAAACCTCCGAACAATAGTTTTATAATAGTATATCATATTATTTTTAATTTGTAAACAGATGTTTTTAATTAATTTAAAATTAATACTAAAGTCATGTGAAAAATTAATTCATGTACACAATTTTAAAAACACTACATATTTTTAGAATATGTAGTGTTTTAAATTTAAATTTTCAATAAATTAGTATTTCTTTATTAAGATATATTCCTTATCTTCATTTTGTGTTTTTTTACTATCCAAATAGTCAAATCCAAATTTACGATAAAATTCACAAGCATAAACAGAAGCATGTATTATTAATTCTTTGCATCCAATATTATTTGCAATATTTTCAATTTCTTCCATTAATTTTCTTCCTATCCCTTGATGATGATTTTGTATTTTTACAAACAAAGTTAATATAATATATTTTTCACCTGTTTCATCACCCCAATATTTATCAATACTTGCTGTACCGACTACCTCATTATCTTTTAATGCCACTAAGCATTTAGTTCTATTAGGAAAGTTTTTCTTTATTTCATCTTCTGTAAAATTTTTTGAAATTCTATCTATTACATCTTTTCCATGATCTTTAATATTTATTTGATACATATTGCTTAATACTATTTCAGATATTTCTTTTGCATATTCATTTTTATATTCAACAATTTTAATCATTTTTTTATAGCTCCTTATATTCTTTTTACTTATATCATTGTGTCCACTAAATTTAAATTGAAAGGCTCCTCCCAATAATGCTAGTATTGTTACTAATATATAAAAAACAATTATATGGCTATTTTTGTCAAGATTTAACAGGACAAAAATTTGATTAAATACTAGCATACTTCCTGTTATAGAAGTTGTTATTATAGTCACTATATATTTATATTTAATTGAATATATACCAACGATAATAGCCAAAACTAAGCTGATTAAAATACTATATTCATATGGTATTAATTTACTTAATATATTTGGTAAAAAAATGTATGTAGTTAAAAAATTAATTATAAAAACTTGTACTTTATATAAATGTTTAGAAAAATATGCTACTAATATTGCTATAATAAATGCAAGTATAATAAATATGTTTATATTTATATTAGGAAAAAATGCTGAAGTCAATGCAACGATTATAAAAGATACTACTGTCATAGTAAGCCTTGCCCAAAATTTATGAAATCTATATCCTGCAAAAACTGTTATTAATGCACATATAAAAAAGATTATTGGAATTGCATAAGCGATACATTCGGATAGTCCATAATATTCACTGGGTATATATTTTTTTACCGTTTCTATTACATCTACTATTTCCATATGTGTACTTCTCTCCTATCTTTATTTCTAAAACAAATTGTTTTAATCCTATGTTTTTAAAAATAGCTCTTTTTCTATTATCTTAGTATTTTCCCTTTATTATATTATCAAAGTTTTAAGCATTTTTTTGTTTCTTATAATAATTATACATTATTTATATCATATTTAAATATTTATATCAAATTTATTTAATTTATAAAATTTTTTAATTATTTTTGACTATTATTTTAATGTGGTGTATAATTGTATCATGATTTAATATTTTAACTAAATATAGTAATAAATGTAGAATGAAATGGAGTAATAAAAGAAAAAATGAATCTATATCTTATTGAAGTATTAGTTTTTATAGTGATTGTATTATTAGTTGCAATCATATTAAATGCAAAAAAAAGCCATAAAGTAGGCCTAGTATTACTTGTATTATTTTTTATTTTTATTGGAATAATTGCATTAACTTATGTATTAGAAAAGCCAAAAGTAGAAATTAGCAGTCAGGAAATATCTTTGGAAGTAAATCAATCTGCTGAACTTCAAATTCCACATACAACATATCATATAAATGATGTAACATCTTCCGTTAA
>CANRPQ010000053.1 GCA_947632525.1 uncultured Clostridia bacterium | reverse complement strand
AACTTATGCAGAATTATAATAATTATGGAATACATGAAAATTCATATACCTGGACACCTTCTACAATACGAAATATTTTGAAAAATGATATTTATATTGGAAATGTAACACAGGGTAAAAGAAAAGTAAAAAGTTATAAAATACATAAAGTTGAACCTGTTTCAGAAGAAGAATGGATTACAGCAAAAAACATGCATGAGCCTATTATAGATGAGGAGTTATTTAATAAAGCACAGGAGTTAAGAAAAGTTGATACTAGGGTACAAAACACCGGCTCATTGAGTATATGGGCGGGTATTCTGAAATGCGCAGATTGTGGGCGAGCGATGCATAAGAAATATTGCAAAAATGCAAGAGGAACTGTTTACGAATACTATATTTGTGGTACATATAGAAAAAAATCTAATAAGCTATGCACAAAGCATACTTTAAGAGTTAAAGATTTAGAAAAAAGTGTATTAGAGGCTATTAAATTACATATCGAATTACTAACTGACACAGAAAAAATACTAGAGCAAATAAATAAATCTAAAACAAAACAAATTGTAGATGAAAGTATAATAGATATAAAACAATCTAAAGAAAAAGAAATAAAAAAAATAAATAATTTAAAAAGATGTTTATATGAAGATTGGAAAAATGAATATATAACACGAGAAGAATATATAGAATACAAGCAAAAGTATGAACAAGACATAGAAAAAATAAAAGCAATTATTGTAAATCTAGATAAACAAAAGGAAAATCAAAAAGAAATAATAGATGAAAACAATCAGTGGATACAAAACTTTAAGAAATATAAAAATATAAATGAATTGGATAGAGACATTATAACAGAATTAATAGATTATATAGAAGTATATGAAAACAATAAAATAAAAATTCATTTTAAATTTGTTAATGAATTTGATAAAATTATAGATAACAAAAATAATGAGAACATTCTTGAAAAAACAGTCTAAAAAGAAAGGATTTTAGAATAACTAAAATCCCTTCTCTATTTTACCACATGCTATTTTTGTTCCAGAATTTCCACTTGGTTGAGTAGTAAAGTCATCTGGCATATCATGAATAATTAAAACTTTTCCAATAATGTCTTTTATTTTAAATTTATTTATCAAAACACTCATATATGCATACCCATTACTTTCGATTAAAGGTGGTAAGTCACCTATATGAAAAGGATGAGGACATTTAGTTGGATTAAAGTGAGTTTTTGCATTTGCAAATTCATCTTCAATGTTTCCTGTGCATGAAGTTCCGTTCATGTATATGAAATCCAAAAAATCTTCCTTTACAATGGTCTTTAGATTGTGGCAAACCATTTATTTTTGTAGTTACAATCACACCATTTTTAGTTTCTCTAAAAGTAACAGAGCCATCTATTTTAGGATATTTTTTGCCACCTTTTATATGTGCTTTTGCAGTATTAAATATATTAGTAAACATTTTAAACACCTCTTAACATTATATTCAGTAATTTATATAATGTTAAAATTGTGTTGTTATAATTACCCAAGGAGGTGCTGTTGCAGCACCAGTAGGAGGCCAAGTTTTATCTGAAGTTTTACCTTATATGGAATTAACTAAAGATAATGAAAAAGAAGAAGATAAGAAAAAACAAGTAGAAGTACCAAATATTGAAGAAATGACAGTAAAAGAAGCAATAACTAAACTAAAAGAAGTAAATCTAGAATTAAAAATAGAAAATGAACCTGAAAATTTAGATAAAACTACAGCAATTATAAAAGAACAATTACCAAAACAGGGAATTAGCGTTTATGAGGGAACTAAGATTTTAGTAACACTATAGATAAATTATAAAAAAGTATATACAAAAATTTTATTTCGTTATATAATGTAATCGGAAAAATGGAGAGGAATGTGATTAATTATGGAATTAACCAGTATTCTATCAGGACTAGAAGGGTTAAAAGTAAAAGGAAGTCTTGAAGTAGAAGTGCATCAAATACACAGTGATTCTAGCAAAATAGAAAAAGGTGATATGTTTATTGCAATTGACGGATTTGAAACTGATGGTCACCAATATATTAGAGAAGCAATAGAAAAAGGTGCCAAAGTCATTATGGCCCAAGCAGATAAAGTAACCAAAGAAATGGTACAGGGATTACCTAAAGATACCACTTTTATATTAGCGCCAGATACAAGACATGCAATTGCAATCTGTTCATGTAATTACTATAATAATCCTTCTAAAAAACTAAAATTAATTGGAATTACAGGTACAAAAGGAAAAACCACAACCACATTTATGATTAAATCATTACTTGAAAAACAAGGATATAAAGTAGGGTTAATAGGAACAATTTGCACTTACATAGGTGATAAAAACCTAGGCGATAATGATAGAACTACTCCAGAGGCACTAGAACTACAAGAACTTTTAAGTAAAATGGTAGAAGAAAAGTGTGATTTTGCAGTAATGGAAGTATCATCTCAAAGTTTAAAACTAGGTAGAGTAGACGGATGTAATTTTGAGGTTGGAATTTTCACTAATTTTTCGAAGGACCATATTAGTCCAAAAGAACATTCAAGTATGGAAGACTATTTTGAATCAAAAGTAAAATTATTTAAAATGTGTAAATATGCATACATTAATTCAGATGATATTTATGCAAATAAAGTACCTGAATTAGTACCAGAATGTGAGTTTAAAACATATGGAATAGATAATCCTTCTAACTTATTAGCAAAGGATATTACAGTAACCAATTCATATGTAGATTTTAAAGTAAAATTAGGGGATAAAAATCAAAGAGTTAAAACAGGTATCCCAGGAAGATTTAGTGTATATAACTCATTAGCAGCTATTAGTATAGCTTTAAAATATGGATGCACTCCAGAAAACATTAAAGAAGCATTAATAAATGTTCGTGTACCAGGAAGAAGTGAATTAGTTGATAATGACAAGGAAATTGCTATTATGATAGACTATGCTCATAGCCCAGAAAGCCTAGATAGCATTTTAACAACTGTAAAAGAATACACTCAGGGAGATGTTATATGTGTTTTTGGATGTGGAGGAGATAGAGATAATGGTAAAAGACCTATTATGGGAGAAATTGCAGGAAATAAAGCTGACTATACCATTATTACATCTGATAACCCACGTACAGAAGACCCAGAAAAAATTGTAGAGCAAATTGAGGCTGGAATGAAACAGACAAAAGGAAAATACGAATGTATTGTAGATAGAAAGCAAGCTATTAGAAAAGCAATTAAAATGGCTAAAAAAAGAGATATGGTCATTATTGCAGGAAAGGGTCATGAACTAACCCAAGAAATAAATGGAAAAAAATATCCATTTGATGAAAGAAAAATTGTTAAAGAGATTCTAGAAAACTAAGGAGGAAATTATGCAATTTCAGACAAAAATTGTTCTACTTTCATTTTTGCTAAGTGTAGTAATATCATTAATTACAATTCCAATATTAAGAAAATTAAAAGTAGGGCAAATTGAAAGAAGAGAAGGTCCAGAATCGCACTTAAAAAAGCAAGGAACCCCAACAATGGGAGGAATAATAATGATTCTTTCCATATTAATATTAGGAATTTTTATATCATATAGTTATATAAAATCTGAAAATCCAAGTGAGATAGCAATAGGAAAAAACTTAATTCCTATGATTGCTGTAACTGTAGGATTTGGAATAATAGGACTTATAGATGACTTAAAAAAACTAATTGGTAAAAATACAGACGGACTAAAACCATCATATAAAATGATTGGTTTGCTAGTTGTAGCGGTAGGATTTACTCTATATTTAACTCAAATACTTAATATAGGTACTGATACTTATATTCCTTTCATTAAGGTATATTTTACAATTCCAATTTGGATTTATATTCCATTTGCAGTTTTTGTGCTATTAGGTACTACTAATGCAATAAATCTAACAGACGGAATAGATGGACTATCTACTAGTGTTACTACTATTATTCTTACATGTTTAACTGTAATAGGAATAATGTTTGGAATAAAGGAAGTTAGTATATTTGGCAGTATATTAATAGGAAGTTGCCTAGCATTTTTAATATTTAATCTACATCCAGCAAAAGTTATGATGGGAGATACAGGGTCTCTTCTACTAGGAGGGGCAATTGCAAGTTTAGCATTATATTTAAAAATGCCATTATTACTAATTATTATTGCATTAGTACCAATAATAGAAACCATTTCTGTTATGATACAAGTAACATATTTTAAAAAGACAGGAAAAAGAGTATTCAAAATGACCCCTATTCATCATCATTTTGAATTATCAGGTTGGAAGGAAAATAAAATTGTATCTGTATTTAGTTTAATCACATTAGTATGTTGTATAATAGGGCTAATTGCCATTTAGAAAGGATGTTATTATATGCAAACAAAAGCAAAAAGAACTTCTAAATTTATAAATAATCCATTTGACTTTATCCTATGTGCAGTTGTATTTATATTACTTGCATTAGGAATTGTTATGGTACTTTCTGCATCTGCACCTTCAGCTCTAGCAGAAGGTGGAGAAAGTTACGAGTATGCGGGAAAACAATTATTATTTGGAATACTAGGATTAATTGGCATGTTTATAATATCAAAAATTGATTATAGAATTTATAAAAAATTTTATTGGCCAATTTATTTTTTCAGTTGCATTATTCTACTAACAGTTTTAGTACCAGGATTAGGTAAATCTGTAAATGGTGCATTAAGGTGGGTTGAAATACCAGGTCTTGGACAATTTCAACCATCAGAACTTACAAAAATAGGATTAATAATATTTTATGCAGGATACTTATCAGACCATAAAAGTGAAATAAAAGACTTTTGGAGAGGATTTATAAAACCACTTTGCTTTATACTACCTCCAATTGCTATATTATATTTTGTACAAAACCACTTAAGTGCATCTCTAATTATTGGTATGATTGCATGCGTAATGATAATCATGGCGGGAGCAAGAATGTTATACTTTATAGGTGCAGGAATTGCAGCAGGGGGAGCAGTTGGTGCATACTTAATGTATAAAATTAATTCTGGAGGGTCTGACAGCTTCCGTATTACCAGAATTATCTCATTCCTAAACCCATGGGCAGATGCTTCAGATACAGGATGGCAAGTAGTTCAAAGTTTATATGCCATTGGTTCAGGGGGCTTGTTTGGAACAGGATTAGGTGGAAGTAAACAAAAATACTTATACATATCAATGCCACAAAATGACTTTATTTTTTCAATCATAGCAGAAGAATTAGGCTTTATTGGATGTGTAATTATAATAGCTTTATTTGCAATATTTATATGGAGAGGAATATTAACAGCTATGAAAGCACCAGATACATTCGGCGGATTACTTGCTACAGGAATTACAAGTCTAGTTGCGATTCAAGTAATTTTAAATATTGCAGTAGTAACATCATCTATGCCAAATACAGGTATTCCGTTACCATTTTTTAGCTATGGCGGAACTGCACTTTTTATTTTATTGTGTAGTGTACGGTGTATTACTAAACATATCCCGAGCTGGAAAAAAAGTGTAGAAAGCAATAATTTTGAAAGGAAAAATAATAATGAAAGTAATAATTGCAGCTGCAGGAACAGGTGGACATATAAACCCTGGTATTGCTATTGCCAATAAGATAAAAAATGAAGAGCCAAACTCTGAAATCATATTTATTGGAACAAATCGTGGATTAGAAAACGATTTAGTACCAAGGGCAGGTTACAAATTAAAAAGAATTCAAGCATATGGATTTAATAGAAAAATATCATTAGATAATATAAAAAAAATGTGGAAAACATTACATTCTATATCTGAGGCAAAAAAAATAATAGAAGAATTTAAACCAGATATTGTTGTTGGAACAGGTGGATATATATGTGTACCTGTAGGAATTGCAGCAAAAAGAAAACAAGTTCCAATTGTATTACACGAAAGCAATGCATTTCCAGGAATAGCTATTAAAATGCTTTCTAAAAAAGCTAATACAATTCTATTAGGTTTTGAAGACGCAAGGCCACGTATTCCAAACGCGAAAAAAATAGTAGTTACAGGAACACCAACAAAAGTAAAACAATTAGATATATCAATTGATAAAAAAGAACAAATACTTAAAGACTTTAAACTAAAACAAGACTTACCAATTGCATTATTTTTTGGAGGAAGTCAAGGAGCTCAAAGCATTAATGAAAGTTTAATACAAATTATTAGTGAACAAAAAAACACAAATTATCAAATTATATGGGCAGCAGGTCCTGCACAATATGAAGTAGTAAAGCAAAAATTAAAAGAATGTAATAAAGATATAGAAAACTTAAAAAATGTTAAAATTGTTCCATATATATATAATATGGAAGAAATTATGAATATAGTAGATTTAATTATATGCAGAAGCGGAGCAATGACAATCACAGAAGTTTCTAATGTTGGAAAACCAGCAATTTTTATTCCATTCCCATTTGCTACAGAAAATCATCAAGAATATAATGCAAGAGTATTAGAAAAAGTAAATGCTGCAAAAATTATTTTAGACAAAAATTTAAATGCCAATTTGCTAAATGATATGGTAGAAAATATGGTTAAAGATAAAACCAACTTGCAAAATATGGGGAAAAATGCGAAAAGTATTTCAATTCCAGATGTTGAAGAAAGAATATATAGAGAAATTAAGGAATTAGTGCATTAAAACAAGATAGTTATATATAATAATATATGCTATTTTTCGACAACGTTGAAAAATGTCGAAACGTGTCATACGAAAATGCTTGCCAATAAAGATTTACTGAGATATAATAACCCTCGTGCAAAAGAAAACAGAAGGGAGGATATATTTTGGAAAAATCAGTTAAAGTGTATGGCAATATTAGTATCGATGAATGCATTTATAGAGAAGTAACAAAAGAATTTCCAATAAATTTAGAATATTATAAAATCCATAACAATGTAGCATTAAATAAAGAAAAACCATATGGAATCGGTATTATTAAAACCTATGAAGATAACAATGAAACACATATGGAAAAAAGTGAATTTAATCATATTTTTAAAAAAGAAAAAGAAGCAGACAATATGCTAAAAATATTAGTTAAAAATAAAGTAACTCCAATATCTTTAAGAGATATTTTAGAAGACTATGTGCTAGTATAAATAGTGTATAAAAAAATATATTTATAACAATATTTATTTATGGTTATAAATATATTTTTTTAAATTACTTGCAAAAAGAATAAATTTAGGCTATTATACTATAATAATGAGAAAAACTTAAATTAGTAAACAAGGAGAATACTAATGGCAGATAAATTAATTATTGTAGAATCACCAGCAAAAGCAAATACAATTAAAAAATTTTTAGGTGGCAACATTAAGGTAATGGCATCTATGGGGCATATTAGGGATTTACCAAAATCAAAAATGGGAATAGATATTGAACATGACTTTGAACCTGAATATATTAATATTCGTGGAAAAGGTGATTTGATTAAAAGTTTGAAAAAAGAAGCACAAAATGCAAAACAAGTTTACCTTGCAACCGACCCTGACCGTGAAGGAGAAGCAATTGCATGGCATTTAGCCCATATATTAGAAATACCAGAAAATGATGAATGTAGGGTTACTTTTAATGAAATCACAAAAGAAACAGTAAAAGATTCTATGAAAAAACCAAGAAAAATAGATAAAAATTTAATAGATGCACAACAAGCCAGAAGAGTGTTAGATAGAATTGTAGGATATAAAATAAGCCCTGTACTTTGGAAAAAAGTAAAAAGAGGATTATCAGCAGGAAGAGTACAATCTGTTGCAGTAAAATTAATTGTAGATAGAGAAGAAGAAATTGAAAACTTTATTCCAGAAGAATACTGGAATATTTACGCTACATTATTAGAACCAAATCAAAATAAAGAATTTCAAGCAACCTTTTATGGTAAAAATGGTAAAAAGTTAGATATTCATACCGAAGAAGAAGTGAAAGAAATTTTAAAAAATATTGAAAAAGGAAAATATATAGTAACAGATGTAAAAAAAGGAGAAAAGAAAAGAACACCAGCGCCTCCTTTCACCACTAGTACTATGCAACAAGAGGCATCTCGTAAACTAGGATTTACACTAAAGAAAACAATGTCTGTAGCACAAGGGCTATATGAAGGTGTTCATGTAGGAGAAAGAGGAACTGTAGGATTAATAACATATATGAGAACAGACTCTACTAGAATTTCAGAAGAAGCTAGGGCAATAGCTAAAACTATTATTACAAAAAAATATGGTGCAAACTATTATGAAAATCGTTACTATAAAACAAAATCAAACGCACAAGATGCACATGAAGCTATTAGACCAACATATATAGATTTAGATCCAGAAAAAATAAAAGAATATTTAAGCAGTGACCAATATAAATTATATCGATTAATATATAATCGCTTTATTGCAAGTCAGATGTCTCAAGCCATTTATGACACAATAAATGCAGATATAAAAGTAAATGACTATAACTTTAGAGCAAGTGGTCAAACTTTAAAATTTAAGGGATTTATGACATTATATGTGGAAACAGTTGAAGGGGAAAAAGAAGAAGAAGATACTTCTATTCCAGAATTAACTGTAGGGCAAGAAGTAATAAAACAAAAATTAGATTCAAAACAAAGTTTTACTCAACCACCTGCCAGATATACAGAAGCGAGTTTAGTTAAAGCATTAGAAGAAAAAGGAATAGGTAGACCAAGCACTTATTCTCCAACAATTACCACAATTTTAGAAAGAAGATATGTTCAAAAAGAGCAGAAACAACTAGTACCAACAGACTTAGGAAAAATAGTAAACAACTTATTAGTAGAAAACTTTACAGATATTATTAATGTAGAATTTACAGCTAAAATAGAAGAAGAATTTGATAACATAGCAGAAGGAAAAGAAACTTGGAAAAAAGTTATCCGTGAATTTTATGGACCATTTGAAGAAGAACTAGAAAAGGTAGAAAAAGAACTAGAACATGTAAAACTAGCAGATGAAGTTTCTGATGTACCTTGTGAAAAATGTGGCAGAATGATGGTTATAAAATATGGTAGGTACGGAAAATTTTTAGCATGTCCAGGATATCCTGAATGTAAAAATGCAAAACCAATTGTAGAAACCATTAAAGTACCTTGCCCTGTATGTGGTGG
>CANRPQ010000052.1 GCA_947632525.1 uncultured Clostridia bacterium | reverse complement strand
ATTTGAGAGAACATAAGAACAAGGACATTCTTCATAAAGGATGTCCCCTTTTTTTTATTTGTATTTATGTCTTTAGGTTCTGATTGTTCCATTTAAACCTCTCTTCTTAATGTAAATATATTTTTATATATTTTATCTTATTCTAATATTCTTTGTATATTGTATAAAAATATAAATAGTATATAATCATCTTGTATGATTATATACTATTTTAGTTTTATTTTTCAATAGTTATTGTGTTTTTATATAAATTTATTTATTAAACTTTCGTGCATTAGTAGAATAAAAGTGCAGACCGTGCAGTGTTTGAGCGAAGCGAGCATGAAGCACCTCTCTTCTGTTTAGTTCCAAGAAATCTTTGATTTCATGTGCACAAAAGAAGGTGCGACAGTAAGGTCAAACGATATTCTACTAATGCATGGGGTTGAATTATTAAAGTTAAAACATATTAATTTTCTTCTATATCATAAACTATACATCCATTTTGCTTTCCATTTTCCTTTAATTTGATATTAGATTTTAGAGAAACTAGTGGACGAAAGTCTTGGTTGTCACCAGTCTCATGGCCATCTGACCAAACCATAGGAAAGTTTTCTGAATAGATATCAGAACCGTCAATGTAACCAACCCCCCAAGCAGCCAAGTCATCGTTGGCAGTAACTGTATCTGTGGCAATCAAGTATGTGTTATTAAATAAGGTATTAAATAGTTCCGGATTTCTTATTTCAAAATCTTCTAATAAACTATATCTATATTTGATATTTGTTATTGTAGTTATTTTTTCTTTTTTTGTAGTTGTTGCGGTCTTTGATCTTTCACTTGTCTTCCATTCTTTTGTACCCTCGTCTAACCATGTAAATCCATTTACGTGAAGTCTTTTTGAATTTCCTTTTAATCCATTGCTTGACTCATAATATGGATAATCTGTTCCGTCCCAATAATATGTTACTTTATTTCCATATTCACTTATTAATCCCTCATCATATTTTGTTCCCTTTCCGTCAATATTATTTCCATTTAGTCCTGTAATTTTATTTACTTCTTCTATTGTTAACATTCTTCCACCTGTTGCTCCTTTTCCATGTCCATATAAATCACATATTTTATTTAATTCTTCTATTACGTTTTCATATCCTTTCTTTCCATAGAAATAATAATTATATACAGGTTCATCTGAAATTAGCAATAGCTGTCTTCTATTATCTACTCCTAATAATTTCCAGTCTTTGCTACTATATTCTGATGCAGTAAAAGTTTGATCTTCATCGAATCCACTTTTTTCCGGATGAGAAACATAACTATCTTCTGACCCGTCTACTGGTGTGCAGTTATATTTTACATATGAGCCTATTGCTATTCCTTCTGGATAATTTTTATTGCTTACAGTTTTTCCGTCCTCACTTAATTTCCAGTCATATTCTCCTGATGCCACTGCTAAATCTTCTGTTAAATTTGCTAATCCTTGTTCTGTGTCTGATTGTGCCTTTTTTGTTGCCTCTGCTGCTTCTCTTGCTTTTGTTATTATTCCGCTATCGCTAAATAGCATTGTTATTGTTATTCCTGCCAAAATTAAAAGTACTACAATTGTTACAACTAAAGCAACTAATGTAATACCACTATTATTTTTTCTAATTTCATTAATATTCTTTTTCATATTTTTCCTCCGTTTTTTATTTGAATTATCATTTGTTTTTTATTATGAACATATTCTTTGCTTTTATTTATATATTTTAATAAACATATTATACACGTAATACGTGTAAAAGTCAATACAATATTTGTTAATAATTTATAATATTTTTATAATCTGTAAATAGGAGTAAGAAAAATGTATTTAAGAATTAGAGAGATTAGAGAAGACCATGACTATACTCAAGCTGAAATTGCTAAACTATTAAATTGTACACAGCAAACTTATTCTAGATATGAAACTGGTGAAATTACAATTGATATACATAGCTTAATAATTCTTGCAAATTTTTACCATACCTCTGTAGATTATTTATTAGGTTTAACAGATCAATTCAAACCATATAGAAAAAAAGCATAAAAAGTTAATTATTATACTTTATATGCTTCTTTTTAAATTAACTTATATATTAATTTAGTACTATAAGTATTACAGTATATATAATTATTTTAATAGTACAGTTTATTACTAAATTATAGTTCGTCATTTTTATAGCTATATCATTTATAATTTCACAATTATCTAATATGGTTTTTTGTTCTTGTTTTGTTAAACTTCCTTCTTCTTCCATATATTCTTTTGCTAATGGTTTTGCTTTTGTCATTGCATCCATTTCAATATAACTACGAATAGCATAATATATACATCCTAATATAGTTAAGATAAATAAATGCAACATTCCATTTTTATTTAACCTTAACAATGACAAAATACAAATGCTTAAAAAATAAATAAAATATATGTTAGAATAAATAAAGTTAAAAAGTAGTGTTCTTCTATTTTGTATTGAATGTAAACATTCATGTGCAATTGTCTGTACCCTTGTAAATGTATCCTTTATGTTTGCTATTAAAATTGTATTATTTAATACAAGATATAGGCTAGTTTTTGTATCTTCACTTTCTTTAATTATAACTTTTTCATTATTCAGCTTTTTCAAAATTTGCTTGCAAATTTCTTTGTTTTCTGGTAATTTATTTGTTATTTTATTTAATTCCTTACTATAGCCTACTTCTTTTAATTTTTTTATATCTTTTATTTTAATATTCCATGCAAATTTTAAAGTTATTAAAAATATTATACAAATACCAATTACTATTAAATATTCCATTTAATCCTCCCATTTATATAATATTTCCTTATTAAAAACAACTATTTTATCTTTTTTTGATTATATTTTAATATATCATTTTCCGTTCCACTTCGGACGCTCCGCTACAGGGTTTCTTGCCTTTCAGGCATTCCCTATACCTCGTTTCACTTTCAAATGATATATTTAAAATTCAAACCTAAAAAATTCATTTTTTAAAAAGACTATTTCATTTTTTCCTTCATGTTGACTAAAATGTTTAGTGCTTCAATTGGAGTTAATTCGTTTAAATCAACCTTATCTAATTCATGAGCAAGTTCTGCTAGTTTATAATTGTATAAATCAAGCTGTCCTGATGCTACTTTTTTGTTTTCCTTTTCCTGTGCTTTATCTCCTAAAATGCTTTTTCGTTCTAATGTTTTTAGTATTTCGTTTGCACGTTTTGTAACTACTTGTGGAACTCCCGCAAGTTTCGCAACATGTACTCCATAGCTTTCATCGGTTCCGCCTGCTACTATTTTTCTTAAGAAAATAACATCCTCTCCCTTTTCTTTTACTGCAATAGAATAATTTTTTACTCCTTCTAATTTATCTTCTAATGATATTAACTCGTGGTAGTGTGTTGCAAATAATGTTTTTGCTCCGCATTTTTCTTTGTCTGATATGTATTCGGCAACTGCCCAAGCAATTGAAAGCCCATCATATGTTGAAGTTCCTCTTCCTATTTCATCTAGAATAACAAGGCTATTTGATGTTGCTTCTTTTAATATTGATGCAACTTCCATCATTTCAACCATGAATGTGCTTTGACCCATGCTTAAATCATCTGATGCTCCAACTCTTGTAAATATTTTATCTACTACTCCTATTTTTGCATAAGAAGCTGGTACAAAGCTTCCGCACTGTGCCATTAATGTTATTAAAGCTACTTGTCGCATGTATGTAGATTTACCAGCCATATTAGGTCCTGTAATAATTGCTAAACGGTTATTGCCTTTATCTAAATATGTGTCATTTTCTACAAAACTTCCTGCTCCTAAGATTTTTTCGATAACAGGATGTCTTCCATTTTTTATATCTATACTACCACTGTTATCAACTATTGGCATTACATAGTTCATGTCATCTGCTACAGTTGCAAATGATGCTATAACATCTAATGTAGCAATCATTGTTGCAGTTTGTTGTACTCTTGAAATTTGTTCTTCTATTTTGTCTCTTATTTCACAGAATGCGTTATATTCTAATGTAATTACTTTTTCTTCCGCTCCAAGTATTTCATTTTCTACCTTTTTTAGTTCTTCTGTAATATATCTTTCGCAGTTTGCTAAGGTTTGTTTACGAATATATCTTTCTGGCACCATGGATAAATTAGATTTAGTTACTTCAATAAAGTATCCAAATACTTTATTAAATCCTACTTTTAATCCTTTAATTCCTGTTTCTTCTCTTTCCTTTGATTCTATTTCTAATACCCATGTTTTACCATTAGTAGTTGCTTCTTTTAAATGGTCTATTTCTTCATCATATCCTATTTTAATTAAGCTTCCTTCTTTAACACTGATTGGCGGATCATCTACAATGGATTTATCAATAATTTCATAAATATCATCTAATACATCTAAGTTTTGGTATAATTGTTTTAATAAAGGAGAATTCGCTTTTTCTAAACTTGCCTTCACATTTGGTAACTGTTTTGCAGAGTTTTTTAATGATACTAAATCTCTACCGTTTGCACTGCCATATGAAATTTTTCCTGCTAGTCTTTCAATATCATAAACCTTCTTTAAACTATCTACAATATCTCCTCTTAATATAATATCTTCTTTTAATTCCTTAACCGCTTCTAACCTTTCATTAATCTTTGTTATGTCTATTAATGGATCACTTAGCCATCTCCTTAAAAGTCTTCCACCCATAGACGTAGAAGTTTTATCTAATACCCATAAAAGTGTTCCTTTTTTACTTTTATCTCTTAGCTTTTCAGTAATTTCTAAGTTTCTTCTAGCGTTTGAATCTAAGTTCATATAGTGAGCTGTACTGTATAAAGTTATTTTATGTATATAGTCTAATTCGTTTTTTTGAGTGTTTCTTAGATAATCAAAAAGTCCGTTGCTTGCAGCAACACATAGCATTTGTTCTTTTATATCTTTTAATACTTGATTGTTTTCATTTACTATATCGTATTTTAATTCAAATAGTTCATAGTTAGCATCAAATTTTTCTTCTTCAAGCATAGATATGTATAATGAAAATCTCTCTTTTATTTTCGCTATTTCTTCTTCTGAATTAAACATCATATTGTTTACAACAATTTCAGCTGGAGAATATCTTGCTATTTCATCTAACAATGTAGCAAAATTGTTTTGTTCTTTTATTTGTGTTGTTCTAAAATCACCTGTTGTTAAATCACATACTGCAATTCCATAATATATTCCATTTTTATAGATTGACATTATATAATTGTTTTTCTTTTCTTCCAATAAGCTTGATTCCATAACAGTCCCAGGTGTTACTACACGAATGACACCTCTTTTTACAATGCCTTTAGCTTGTTTTGGGTCTTCTAATTGTTCGCATATTGCTACTTTATATCCCTTTTCAATTAGTTTGGCAATATATGTTTCTGAAGCATGATGTGGAACACCACACATAGGGGCTCTTTCTTCTTGTCCGCATTCTTTTCCTGTTAAAGTTAACTCTAATTCTCGTGATGCAGTAATTGCATCATCAAAAAACATTTCATAAAAATCCCCTAATCGATAAAATAGTATGCAGTCTTTATATTCTTCTTTTGTTTTTATATATTCCTGCATCATAGGTGAATATTCTGCCATGTATATTACTTCCTTCCTTTTTTCTTTTTACTACTTTATAATTTTTCCTTTTAAATACCACATATGCTCTGAAATAATAGTAAGTGGTAATACTTTTCCTATTAAATCATCTGGCCCTTCTAAAACAACTACCTTATTAGAGTCAGTTCTACCTGTTAACATATTTTCATTTGTTTTACTTCTTCCTTCTATTAAAACATTTTGAACTGTATTTATATATTCCATATTTTTTAATTCAATTTGCTTTTCTACTAATTTTTTTAGTCTGTCAAATCGTTCATGTTTTATATTTTCTGAAATTTGGTTTTTCATTTTATCCCCTGGTGTTCCAACTCTTCTAGAATATATGAACATATATACTTGTTCGAAGTTTACTTTTTCTACTACATCTAAAGTGTCTTTGAAATTTTCTTCTGTTTCACCCGGAAATCCTACAATAATGTCAGTAGAAAGCGTTAAATTTGGAATGTTTTTCTTCATTTTTTCTACTAAATTTAAATATTGTTCTTTGCTATACTTTCTATTCATTGCTTTTAAAATTTCACTACTTCCAGATTGTAATGGAAGATGTACTAATTTGCATACTTTATCACAATCGCGAATTGCTTCTATAACATCATCTGTAAAGTCTTTTGGATGTGGTGATATAAAACGAATTCTTTCAATTCCTTCTATTTTATTTACAGCTCTTAATAACGTTGCAAATGAATTAACCCCTTCATATTCTTCAAAATGAATATTGTTTTCTTTTTCTGTTCTTAAATATGAATTTACATTTTGACCTAGTAACATTATTTCTTTATACCCTTGTTCAGCTAATTGTTTAACTTCTTCAATAATATCTTTAGGCTCTCTACTTCTTTCTCTTCCTCTTACATAAGGAACAATGCAGTATGTACAAAAATTATTACAACCATTCATAATTGCAACAGATGCTTTAACATTGTCATCTCTTCTAATAGGAAGCCCCTCTATAATTTCTCCGTCTATATCTAATATATCTTCAATTCTTTTTCTGTTATACAATATTTTGCATAAGTCTACTGGGAATTGTGCTAATGTATGTGGACCAAATATAATATCAAAAAATGGATAGCTTTGTTTTAATTTTTCTACAATATGTTTTTCTTGCATCATGCATCCACCGATTGCAATGATAGTTCCTTTTTCTTCTTTATATTTTTTAACTTCTCCTAATTTGCCAAATAACTTGTCTTCAGCATTTTCACGTACACAGCAAGTATTGAATACAATTAAGTCTGCATCAGATAATTTATCTGTTTTAATATAATTCATTTCTTCCATCATACCGCTTAATTTTTCTGAGTCGTTTTCATTTAGTTGGCATCCCATTGTTAATATGCTATATTTTAAGTTTTTGCCTTCATTTATTTTTGCAACTGTTTTTATTTTTTCTAAAGAGTCTTGTATATCTGCTTTTGCCACTTTTATTCCTCCAGTTTTATTTTTAATTTTATATTTTTTAATGCCTTGGTTTATTATTATAACATGCTAATTTTATATTATTTTGTTAATTTTTGCAATAATTTTGTTGAAACTTGTAAGGCTGTAGTTTTAATATGTACGTCTAGAGGAAATTTAACCTTTTTGTATAGAAAAAATCTTTGATTTTTCCTATATAACAAAAAAATGATAGTAAATACTACCATTTTCTTTTTTATTGAATTCCATATTTTTTCTTAAATTTGTCTGCTCTACCGCCAGTTGTTTCTCTTTTTAAGTTTCCTGTCCAGAATGGATGACATTTTGAACAAATATCAACTTTCATATCACTTTTTGTTGAATTTGTTTTCATAACATTACCACATGCGCATGTGATAGTTGCCTCTGTATAATTTGGATGTATTCCTTCTTTCATTTTGCCTTCTTCCCTCCCTCAATTTTCTATTAACAAGCTATTTTTTATTTTAGCATAGTTTTTTTATAATTTCAAGTATTTACTTCTTATTTTTGATTTTTTATTTGTTCTTGAACATATTCTGCAGAAGATTTTACTTCTTCTTCCATAGATGCTTTATGTACCAATTTATTTATAATATTAAATAAACAAGCTATAATTAAAACAAATAATAATACTTTTTTCCATATTTTAGCTATCATTTGCTTTCTCCTTTTTTATTTACTACACTTCTATTATACTACATTTTTTAGGTTTGTCAATGTCTATCTTTCTTCTATATCTTTTTCTTCTATCTTATTTTTTGGCTTTTTTCCAAATTGTCGCCCTTTTTTTGTAACTTCCCCTTGTTTAATTATTTCTATCAACATTTTAGTCCTAGGTGTTTCTTTAGTCATTCCTTGACTTATACTTTTTTCTATTAAATTAATAATCTTTTCATTATTTCTATTTGCAATTTGTTCGTCAGTTAGTTTCGGTAAACCATTTTTCTCTAATTTTCTTCTGTATTCACAAATAGTATCCGGACTTAATATTTCTGAAAATACACTTTGTATTTCTCCATTTGTCATTCCACTTTTTATCATTTCTTCTAAAATTTCTATAGTTTCTGGCCTAAGATGTATTCCCATTATTTAAGTTTCCCCCCTAAAATTAATTTTAAATATAAGTTATTTTATAACATATTTTTTTGTTTTTTGCAAATAATATACAATGAAATTAAAAATATTTAAAATAGAGGTGAATACTTTGAAAAAATATGCAAAATGGATTGTTATTTTAACTATACTTTTAATAATTGTTGGCATAATTTTCTATTTCATTTTTTTTAATCCTAATGATTCTAATACAAACAATGCTGGTGGTTCAAGAATGAGCGCTAATGTACAAAATAATAATTCTATAAATAATGATATTTCTCGGGCAAGAAGTTGTTTCAGCTACTGAAGGGCTTGAAACCGAATTATCTAATTTTTCTACTAAAATAACTTACGAAGATAATAATCGTGATAATAATCTAAAAATTACTACTTCTAAAATAAATAATACTATTGTTAAAAAAGGAGAAGAATTTTCATTTAACGAAATAGCAGGATGTCCTACTCCTGATGAGGGTTACAAAAAAGCTGGAGTTTTTGTTCAAAATAAAATTAAAAAAGATTATGGTGGTGGTAATTGTCAAGTAAGTACCACTATTTATAATGCTGTATTAAAAGTAGATGGTTTAGAAGTTACTGAGAGACACAGTCATTCTAGAGATGTTGATTATGTTCAGGAAGGAAAAGATGCTGCTGTTGCTTATGGTGAACTTGATTTAAAATTTAAAAATAATACTGACTATGATATTAAGATATATAGCGAAGCAAATGAAGATGAAGTTAAAGTACAAATAGTAAAAACAAATTAAAAAGCAGATTATTAAATTTTTGTACAAAAAAATCAATCAGTTTGATTCTGATTGATTTTTTATCTGTCTACAAAAGTTTGAATAGAAAGGTTTTGGAGCAGGTAGCGGGAATCGAACCCGCATAGCCAGCTTGGAAGGCTGGAATTCTGCCATTGAACTACACCTGCATTTTGTTGTTGAACAAATAATATTATAAACGCTATATATTATTTTGTCAATAATTTTATTGAATTTTTT
>CANRPQ010000051.1 GCA_947632525.1 uncultured Clostridia bacterium | reverse complement strand
AAGTGTACTTATAACAACCATTATTATTTATAAAATATTATTAAGTAAAATAATATTTTTAGGAGGAAAAAAGTGTGAGGAAAAATGAAAATCAAAAGATAAAATTGGAGGTACTGGGTATGAAAAATAAAAAAGGTATAACATTAATAGCATTGATTATCACGATAATTGTTCTGCTTATATTAGCCCGGTGTTTCATTAAATGCAATAATTCGGGGATGACGGTATAATTGATAGCGCGATGGAAGCGAGTATGAAAAGTGGAATGGTAGTTGTAGAAGAGTGGCTTCAAGAAAAATATGTCGAATTTTATGATGATAATGAAAATTATACAAGCAAATTAGAACTTATAGCAGCTAAAATTCCGAATTTATTTTTTAAAGAAGGTAGCAAGAATTATATTGTAAATGAAGGAAATATACATTATTTATTAAATAAGTCAGTTATTCCAGATAATTTAAGAGAAAATCTAAAAGGAGGAAATTCTGAAGTTTATGCAGATTATGCGAGATTGATAGATGTATATGGTGTAACAAATGATTTGAAATTGTATTATTGTGATGATAAAGGTAAAGTGATTTGTGGTAAATATGATGATATAGAGATAAATCCTAGTGAACCTCTAAAAAAGGCGAATCAAAATAGTAAAATAAGAGACGCAGTTAATTCGAGTTTAGGAAATGCAGATTTGTCAAAAGAATTAACATTGACAGATGCACAGACCATAAAAGAGTTAACATTGACAGGATTAGATGATATTGGGGGAATTGAGGAATTAAGAGGATTAAGAAAATTAGTATTAGACAATTGTAAATTGAGTTCAATAGATGAATTATTATCTTGTACTAAATTAGAGTATTTATATTTAAAAAACTCTACAATTCAGAATTATAGTGTTATGCCTAATTTGTATGGGTTGAAAAAATTATATTTATATTTTCCAGCGAGTGAGAGTGATGGACAGATAGTAAGAACAGAAGAAGATTCGAATGAAGAAATTAAAAGATTAAGTTTGGCAATGACAAATGCAAGTAAATTATCAAATTTAGAATATTTAGGAATTTTTGGAAAAGAATATGTTTTTACTTATGATATGGTGACAGGTGGAAGAGAAGTTTATGGAATTGAAGACAAGGATATTAATAATTTGAGTGATCTCGAAACTCTTTCGACTTGGAATAAAACTGTGAAAAATAGTGTAAAGTATGTTTATTTTAACAATAATAATATTTCAAATCTTGATTTTCTATCTGAATATAAAAATATATATGAGGCTTGGTTGTTCGGTTGTGGTAATTTAGAAAATTTATCGTGTTTCAAAAATCATAAATCTATAGCAAATTTAGTATGTCAAAATACTAGTAAACTGGGATCTTTAAAGGGGCTTTCTGGGACTAAAAATTTAGTTTTTTTATGTATTCGTGGTGATAATAATATTACGAGTTTAGGTGGATTAGAGAGTTGCATTAATTTAAGCACGGTATATGCTTCTAGATGTGATATTCAGGACATAACTGCTTTAAATCAAATTGATGAGAATAAGAAATATATTGGAAAGTTAAATTATTTGGATTTAGAGAATAATATAAATTTAAAAAGTATAAAAATATTATCAAATTGTATTAATATAAGAAATCTTTATTTAAAAGATAATGTTAATATGATTGATGATGATGTTAAATGTATAGAGGAAATTATAAAACTTTGTGGTAATAAGTACAGTTTGCCTCAAAAATATCAAATATTATTTGCTAGCACAGTTAACTTGGATTTATCTGGTGATGAATTTAAAGATATTGATGATTATTCAACAGAGATTTCGGCGATAAAGAATAGAACGAATTTAAAATGCTTAAGATTACCTGACAGGAATAAACTTGGTAGTTCTCAATTAGCAAAGTTAATAAAATTAAATAAATTGGAAATAGCTGAATTAAATAATATTTTAGATAATTTATCGGAGTTAACTGCAGAACAAAAGGAATATATAAAGTCATTGATTAATTTGGGTGAAGAAAAAATAAAGGAAATGACTGATGAAGAAATTAATGAAAAAGAAGAAAATAATGATATTTATTTAAGATATGTTATTTCTTGTTTGACAGATTTGAGAAGATTGACAGTTAGAAATATATCTAATTTAACAAAAATAGATTTCATAAATACTGCGAAAAAGCTGAGTGAATTGGATTATAGAGGAACCAATGTGACGAATTTGACATTATTGAATACAAAGGCTTTAAGACTAGGAACGCTTTATACAAATGGAGAAAAAACAGATCTATCTACCATTCAACCTGCAATTAACAGAATTTATGATAATTATAGTAACGATAGTGATTTGAAGTGTGCATGGAGTGGTCGAAATTATAATCCTATTAACGATACGGGTCTTTTAATTGCTAATTATAAAGGTATTGAAAATGCTTTTTCAAATTGTAGTGATATTACTTCTTTAAGAATTGGGAATATAATTAATGATTATGATTTAACTGGATGTACTAAATTAGAGAATATTTATGGAATAAATGGTAAAATAATTTTGCCTAATAGAAATTTAAAATCTGTTTTTTTGTATTATGCAACTGTTGATGGTTCGAGTTGCCCAAAAGTCGATTCTCTTACTTGTTGGGGATGCAGGAATTGGGGAGAGTCTTGTGAATACTTGAAAAATACGGAGATTATTGAATTTGGGAACACTAGCAGAATAACTTATTTGTATCCTAATATATTTGGAGAAATAGCGAAAATGAATGGTTCAAAACATACTTTGAAGAAGATTTTTGGTGCCGAGTCATTTTCTGATTTATATAATGGATGGTTCGTTGAATCTGGTAACTTGGAAAGATTAGAAGGATTTACGGTTTTAGAGCAAGTAGAATGTGCATATGGACGCGATTCTGATATATTGACAGGGGCTGAAAAAATTCCTACATTGAAGAATATAAATGTTAGAGGAAATAATATATCAGATATAAGCAGTTTATATAAATTAGATAAAATGACAAATTTGTATTTGAAAGATAATTGCATATCAACATTATGGACTACAAATGATGAGGGGAAAAAAGTTAGCGTTTTTGAAAAAATGTCTAAACTTGAAACATTAGAACTTTCAACGAACTTAATAGAAGATTTAGAGCCATTAGAATGTTTATTAGATTTTAAGGATGAAAATGGAAAATTAGTGTTAAAGAGCCTTGACATAGAAAATAACTCATTAGAAAGATATTCTATATCTGGTACTGATAATCTGAAAATAATAAATGAATTTATTAGTGGAGGCTGTAGTGTATCATACGACGAGTCGGATTTTGAAACAAAGTAAGAGGTAATAAACGTGAGGGAAGACTTTAAAATGTTCACTTTTGAACATTTTAAGACTGTCCCTCGTGTTCATTTTTTTGTTCGTCATAAGATACAAAAATGACGATAATTGTTCTGCTTATATTGGCTCGGTGTTTCGCTGAATGCGGTAATTCGGGGATGATGGTGTGATAAATAGCGCGATAGATGCAAAGATTATGCAAGCAGTTGCAACACTTCAAGAACAAGTTCAAATGAAAACATTAGAGAAGGGTGAAAATGTAGATGAAGTTAAGGTTGAAGATTTTTCGTATTTGGAATATCCTCAAGATGGATTTTTAAAAAGAGTATCTTATGGAAATGGAGATACTTATGTTTTTGATTTAAATTATGTAGATAGAATAAATAAAGATACGAAGAAAAATTTAGTTGGAGGAGAAGGTGTAGATAATTCGCTAAACTTTTTAAAAAATGTATATGGAATAAATGAAGATTTTACAGTTTGGTATAGAGATGAAAACGGAAAGATGTATGGTGCAAGTAAAATAGTTGAGATACCAATAGATGTAGAAGCACCAGTTAAACTTTCAGAATCATTAAGACAAGGGATGGGAGTAGAAGGAGATTTGAAAGTAGGAGATGTAAGAGGAAGAAAAACTCTAATTATAGATGGAAACTCGGTTACAGAAAATCCAATAACAAATTTAGAAGAATTATCTTTTTTTCCAAATTTAACAAAATTGACATTAAAGAATTTAAATTTAACAGACTTAAATGGATTGGAATATTCATTAAATATAGAACAATTGTGGCTGGAACATACAAAGTCGGCTGATTATGGAGGATTATCCTTTGAGAAAAAAATGACAGGTTTTTATCCAATAAATGATTCAGTAGACGAAGCTAATATAGTTGAAATTACAAATCAGTTTCCAAATATGACGGCTTTAAATATTGTAAGAATGAGAGGAAATAGTAAACTTACAAAAATTCCTAAACTTGATACATTAGGAAATATAAATACATTGTATATAGAAGAAAATATTAATTTAACCAATATATATGGTTTATCAACAGTGAAAGATAAAACGAAATTAATAAATTTATATTTGAATGAAAATGATTTAACAGATGTAGTAACTACAACTGATAAACATGAAGAATATAATTACTTACTTCCAAATATTACAGATGGGAATGTAATAAATATGAGTTATATTGATGAGTATGAGAACCTAGAAACTTTAGATTGTGGAGACGGTATTGGTATTAATAGTTCAAAGTCTAGTTCGTTATATGAATCAGGAGAATCTGATAAAGTAGGAATAAGATATAATACTAATTTAAAATACTTAAATGGAATATTAAAGGATGATAAAAAAGGAGTATCAAACTTACTTAATTTGAAATCAATTAGCTTTTTAAATTGCGATTTAATTGATTTGGAAACTTTAAGTGTTTTTAAAAGTGTGGAAGAATTTAAATTAAAGAGTATAAATTTATGGGGAAATGAGAATTTTACTCCTTCTCAAGTGAATGCGATTGCGGCTTTATTAGATAAAGTAGTATGTAGGATTTCTAATCAATATGTGCTTGCTTTGAATACTAATAAGCCTTCGGTGAATTTGAGGAATATGAATCTGACTAACCTTGATTTTTTAGATGAGAATAAAACTACGATTTCGTTGTATTTGGTTGATAACCCTCTTTTGAGTGACTCACAGATGATTTATATAGAAAAAATGACTCAATTAACATATTTAAATTTGGGAGGTTGTAAAGGAATAAATAATTTTAGTTTTCTCACTAAATTGCCGAATTTAAAGTCGTTGCTTGTTCATGGTACAAATATTACAAATGATGTTTTGGAGAAGCTAAGTTGCAAGGACTGTTTAAAGCAGTTATATATTTATGGCTGTTCGAAAATAACAAATTTAAGTTTTTTAAATCTGTTTAAAAATAAGTTGTACTCACAACAGGTTGGTTACTTTGATGTTAGGGGTTGCAATTTAGGTGAAAGTGATTTGAGTATGATTGATAAAAATACTTATGGGTCGGTTTTAATTTCTGGTGGTGATTTGACAACAATGCAAGAAGTAATAAATAATGCAAAGGGTGATTTTCGGGTTGTATCTTAGCGGAGAAGTTATGCTGGGAAAATTACAAGAATGTACGAGTCTCGCTTACTTAAGAATGTCATCTGGAGGTGAAAATTCGGTTGAGAATCGTTTTAAAAGTTCAGATACGTCTTTGAATTTAAGCAGTTGTAAAAATTTAAATGAGATATATTTTATGAGAACATCAATCGAAAATTTAAATATTACAGGTTGTGGTAATTTGGGAAAGGTCACGATAATTGATATGGGGTGTGGTACGAAGTGGATTCCTTGCGATTTTTCAAAAAATACGAATCTTACTTATTTGAACTTGGACAAAAATTATTTAGAACAAAAAGATTTAGAAAAGTTAATTAGTGATATAACTCCGGAGAGTAGCGGAGATGAGATAGAAAAAGGTACTAAAAATATTTCAGAGATAATATTAAATAGAAATAACTTTTCTTCACTTAAACCATTTGAAATTTTAGCTGGAAAAACATCTCCATTTAGTTTACAAGTTCAAGAAAATCAGCTTATTACTTTAGAAGGAATTGAAAATTTGACACAATTAACATCACTAGATATAACAAAAAATAATGGAGTAACAAATATAACACCGATATTAGGATTAAAGAAAAAAGCTGGGAATCAATTGAAAAGCGTAACAATTAAAGAATGTTCAGGAATAACAATAGATCAAAAAAAGCAATTAAAAGAAGCTGGACTAGAAGTTATAGAGTAAATTTAAATTGAAATATATATAAGGAAATAGTGAAAACCTGTAAAAGTTTCGAAATGTTCACTTTTGAGCATTTTGAGACTTTTTATTTTAATTCGTCATAAGATACAAAAATGACGATAATTGTTCTGCTTATATTGGCTCGGTGTCTCATTAAATGCAATAATTCGGGGATGATGGGATAATTGACAGTGCGATGGATGCAAAAGTAAAGATTGGAATTGCTCAATTAGAAGAATTTTTGCAAGAGAAGTATGTTGAAATTTCATCAACTGAAGAAATGACATATAATAGCTTAGATACTCCGTTAGAAAAATTACATAGTGTATACCATGATTGGTTTTATAGTCATGGTTCATATAATTATGTAATTCATGAATATAGTTATATGGATAGTGAAGGAAATAGTAAAACTGACTTTTTAACTATTTATTTAATAAATAAAAAGGAACTTGCAAAAGTAGAACCAGAAATTGCAGAAAATTTAATAGGTGGAGACGCGAACAATAATGATGAGAATGCATATTTGAATTTTCAAGATGTATATGGAGTTACATCAAATTTAAAGGTATTTTATTGTTCAAATGGATTAGATGATATAATAGGAGCAAATTATGCTGATAGTGAAAAATTTGATAGTACGAAAACAATATATCCTAAAGATACAGGAATAGCAAAAGCAGTTTCTAGTGCGTTGGGAAAATCAGAAGCGGAAGACCTTACATTAAGTGAATTGAGAAGTGTAAAAGAATTGACAATAAATGGTACTGATGGAATATCGGATTTATCATCATTATATGATTTAACTTCATTAAATAAATTGACACTAGTAAATTACAAAGGCAGTTTAGAAGGAATAGGATATGCTCGGACGATTAACATATCTATTTTTTAATAATTCAAATGAAACTCAAGAGGTTGATTATGTGGGGTTAAAAAGTGCCAAAAATTTAAAAGAATTATATTTTTTAAAACCAACTAATACAGAAGTCGAGAAGATGTGTTCTGAAATGAGTAAGACCGATTACTTGAATTTAACAACTTTAGGCTTATATGGTTTCAAAGAATCGGCTGATGGACCAAGTCAGAGTATGGAGTCGAGAGTGAGTGAGCGTTCAGGGTTGACAGATATTTCATGCTTAGATTGGTTGACATCAAATACTAAGGATACGATAAAAACACTATATTTACAAAACAATTTGTTGACGAATTTCAATGGGATTCAAAATTTCAAAAATTTAACTGGAATTGTTGCTCAATTTAATAATTTTACGGATATTTCGTCGCTTTCTAAATTATCTAGCTTGGTGAATTTAAAACTATATGAATGCGGTAATGATCTGACATCATTAGAACCATTAGAAAATTGTACAAAATTAAAGATTGTTCATTTGACTTCGACGAGTTCAATAAAAAGTTTAAAAGAACTGATTTCCGATAATAAAAGTTTAGATAGACTTTATGCACAGGGATTGGAAAATCTAGATTTTAGCACTAATTCTGAATTTTGGACTGAAGAAAATAAATTGAAACTTGGAAAAATAAATGATTTGAAACTATCAACTAAATATTCTATGTTATTTCTGAATTCTAATTCCTTAACATTAGATAAATCAGTAACGAGTGAAGAATTTGAAGCATTGATAAATAATAATACTGTAAAAACATTAACTTTAAATGGTAACACTTTGGTGGATGATGATACATTGCAGAAAATTTTACCTACTATGAAGAAACTAGAAGTTTTAGATGCGAGGGGAAGTAATTTACTTTCATTAGATTGGTGCAAAAGTATTATGGATAAAAATAATTTATTGGGAGTTGACATTAGAGATACTGAAATAAAAGAGATAACTCAATTAAAAGATTTTAATAATTTATATAGATTATATGCTGATGGTGAATATTTGAAAATTTATGATGCAAATGATGAAGATTTGACTTCTGAAAGTACAACTATTATAAATAATATCTGTAAGAATTGGGATAAGACAAATTATAAAGGGTTTCTTCCTGGAAGTGTTTCTTTATGTGAGCAACTCGAAAAGTTGACAGAATTAACTAATTTTCGGTTACAGTGGAGGAGACACAATTCCTAAAGATTTGAACTTAAGTAAAACAAAACTAAAAATGGTTTCGCCTGATTTGTGGTACAAAGGAGGAAAAACTATCACTTTGCCAGATAGTGTTGAGAGAGTTGGTTTACATCTCGGATGGAATATAAAATTAAAATCATTAAAAAATTTAAAAGAATTAAGAATTTCATGGGATATTGGAAATCTTTCTGTAGAAAAAAATGAATCGAACGATTCTCAATATAATATATCTTTGACTGGCGAAGCTTATGGATCTATTTCAAAGCTTGAATGTTTATTAACTAATGGATTAAAAAAATTAACGTTAATTCCAAGTTCTTACGCTTCTGAGGGAATTAGTAAAAGAAATTTAGATTGCAGTCTATTAGCTAAAGCTACTAAATGTATTGAATTAGATTTCCGTTATGTTACTGTTTCAAATATGGATGGAAAGTATATACCAAATACTGTGAAAAATTTAACTTTTTCAAATTGTAAATTAACAAATTTTAGAAATTTAAAGATGTTAACGGAATTACGTGAATTAACTTTAGATAGTAATTTATTTGCAAGTTTGTCTGATTTTTATGAATTACCTGAAGATTGTTCACTTACAACTTTGAATTTAAGTAATAATTCGTTACAAAATTATTCGTCATTTTCTGTTAGTGGATTAAGTAATACTTATAAAACATGTGATATTTTAGCAAAATTTGAGAATTTAACATCAATTGACTTAAGTGAAAATTTAGATTTAACAGATTTTTCTTCTTTAACAAGTTCAGGAAGTGGATTCATTGCTTATAAAGATGATGGAAAACATTTATTTACTAGGACATTGAATTAAACTTTATTTACTATTGGTTTTAAAGTAGATAATGAAAGAACTGTTCAGTTTAGAAAATGGGTTAACCAAATTGTAAAAGATTACACAATAAAAGGTTGGGTAGTGAATGACAATAGATTAAAAAATGGTTCCATATTTTGGAGCCATTTTTAATTCGTCATAAGATACAAAAATGACGATAATTGT
>CANRPQ010000050.1 GCA_947632525.1 uncultured Clostridia bacterium | reverse complement strand
ATAGGACAAGTTAAAAGTAATAAAAGTTATATTAAACTTAGTGATTTACCTTCAGAATATAAAGATGCAGTAATTTCAGTAGAGGATAGACGATTTTATGAGCATGGACCAGTTGATTTTATTGCTATTTTAAGAGCAACTTTTACTAATTTAAAAAATCAGCAATTTTTAGAAGGTGGAAGTACTATTACTCAACAGGTAGCTAAAAATTTATACTTCATGTCACCTGATGAGAATGTAGCTATTCGTAAAGTTGCAGAGATATTTATGTCTTATGATTTAGAGAAAGTATGTGATAATAAAGATGATATTTTAGAATTGTATATGAATACCATTTACTTTGGAGAGGGCTACTACGGTATTCAAGAAGCTTGTAAAGGATACTTAAAAAAAGATGCTAAAGATATGACATTATTTGAATCTACAATGATGGCTGGTATTCCAAATGCTCCTAGTGTTTATGCACCTACTATTAATATGGACTTGACTTTAAGTAGGCAAAAGAAAGTCATTTCTACAATGGTAGGAAATAACTATATTTCTCAAGAAAAAGCAGATGAATTGATAAATAGTCAGACTAATTTTAAACTTCCTAAACAGTAAAAACGGACATAAAATATTAAGTCCGTTTTTTTATTTAATCTGTATAAACTTCAGTTATTTTTCCACCACCTAATACAGTGTCTCCTATATAAAACACGGCAGATTGCCCTGGTGTTATTGCCCTTTGTGGCTCATCAAAGGTTACTCTTATATTTTTATCTTCTTGGATTATTTTAGCTTTTGCACATTTTGAAGTGTATCTAGTTTTTACATCTACTTCCATTACATCTTTTATTTCATCAAATAATAATAGGTTTATATCAGTAACTAATATTTCCTTTCTGTATAGTTCTTTTTCTTCTCCAACTATCAGTTCATTTTTTCCTTTGTTAAATCCTAGTACAAATAATGGCACATTATATGATATACCAAGACCTTTTCTTTGACCTATTGTATAATTATATAATCCTGTATGTTCTCCTAAAATTTCTCCTTTTGAATTTACAATTTCTCCTTTATTAGGCTTTATTTCAGAGTTATTTTCTAGAAATTTTTTATAATTTCCATCTGGAATAAAGCAAATGTCTTCACTATCTGGTTTATTTGCTACTTTTAAATTTTTTTCTCTTGCAATTTCTCTTATTTGTTCCTTATTTTCAAAGTTCGACAATGGAAATTTTACATATTCTATTAAATCCTTTGGAATATTCCATAGTACATAGCTTTGATCTTTATTTCCAGCATTAGATTTTTTTAAAACCCACCTTTTATATTTTTCGTCATATTCAGTTTTTGCATAATGTCCTGTTCCTATATATTTACATCCTAGTTCTTTTGCTTTTTCATACATTAAACCAAATTTCATATATTTATTACATTCAATACATGGGTTTGGAGTTTTACAATTAGAATAACAATTAATAAAATCATCTATAACATGCTCTTTGAATTCTTTTTTATAATCATATGTAAAATGTGGTATTCCTAGTTTATTGCATATTATTTTTGCATCTATATATGTTTCAATATTGCAACAACTACTTCCTTTATACAATTCTAATGTTGTTCCAATAACATCATATCCTTGTTCTTTTAACAAAACTGCTGCTACAGAGCTGTCAACTCCTCCACTCATTCCTAGTAAAATTTTTTTGTTTTCTTCTTTGTTTTCCATTCTAATCTTCCTTTTATATTGTAGTAATTTTTTATAGTTATTGTTTCATAGTTTTTATTTAATGTTTTAATGACAATAATTTATACTTCCATTACCATTATCTTTATTTTTTTCTAGCATATCTTCTAAAGTGTGCCATGCTAGTAATGCGCATTTTACTCTAGCTGGCATATTTGCTATATTTCTAAATGCTATAGCTTCTTCTAACTTTTTTAGTTCTTCTTCATCTTTTATTTCTCTTTTTATCATTTCTATAAAAATTTGTATAATTTTTTTGGCCTCGTCAACTTTTTTTCCTTTTAATGTGTCTATCATTATAGATGTTGATGCCTGTGAAATTGCACAGCCATGTCCTGAAAATGCCATGTCTTCAATAACATCTCCATTTAATTTTAATTCTAAAGTTATTTCATCACCACAATTTGGGTTATGACCCACCTCTTGATAGTTAGCATTTTCTAGTTTTCTTTTATTATATGAATTCATACTATGTTCCATTATTATTTCATTATATATATCTGTTAAGTCTTCCATTTTTTACCCTTTCGTAATATACTTTTTAAACATATTATATGCTTTATCTAATCCTTTTACTAGATTATCAACATCTTCTTTTGTATTATAAAAATAAAAGCTTGCTCTACATGTTGAATCTATTCCTAAATATCTCATTAGTGGTTGTGCACAATGATTTCCAGAACGAATACAAATTCCTAATGTGTCTAATATACTTGCTACATCATGTGGATGTACTCCATTTATATTAAAAGATATTACTCCACAATGATTTTCTTCATTTGATGGCATATATAAGGTTAGATAGTCTAGTTTTGCTAATTGTTGTCTTGCATATTTAATAACCTCTTTTTCTATTTGTTGTATTTTATTATATCCAATATTTTCAATATAATCTATTGCAGCTCCTAATCCTATTACTGCTTCTACATTTTGTGTTCCTGCCTCAAATTTATTTGGAAGTGGAGCATATGTAGTTTCTTGTTCATGTACATATTCTATCATATCTCCACCCATTAAAAATGGAGTCATATTATTTAATATTTCTTTTTTTCCATATAAAACACCTACTCCTAATGGTGCTAACATTTTATGACCTGAAAATATTAGAAAATCTGCATCTAAATCCTGCACATCTATTTTCACATGTGGTATACTTTGTGATGCATCTATAATAACTTTTGCACCTTTTTTATGTGCGTATTTTATAATTTTCTTAACATTATTTATGGTTCCTAAAACATTTGATACATGTGTGATACTAACTATTTTTGTTTTATCTGTTATTTTGTTTTCTATTTCTTCATCTGGTATTTCATAGTTATCATTAATGTACATATATTTCAACTTGCTCTCAGTAATTTTTGCTACTTTTTGCCATGGTACCAAATTAGAATGATGTTCCATTATTGATATAACTATTTCATCATCCTTTTTTAGGTTGTTCATTCCATATGAATATGCTATTAAATTTAAACTTTCTGTAGCGTTTTTAGAAAATATTATTTCTTCTGAATGTTTTGCATTTATGAATTTGGCAATTTTTTCCCTAATTTGTTCATAAAGTTGAGTTGCTTCTACACTTAAAGAATATGCACCCCTATGTGGATTTGCATTATATTTTTTATAAAATTCTTCTATTGCCTTTATTACTTGAATTGGTTTTTGAGTTGTTGCACCATTATCTAAGTATGTTATTTTTCTTTCTTCTAAAAGAGGAAAATCTTTTTTTATATTTTCCATATTAAAATTCATTCCTTTCCTAGTTGCATAAATAAGTATATATTTAGTTATTCTAACCTATTATCTATTTCATATAAAATATTGTTTTTTAATTCTTCATTTTTTATATTTTCTAGAATTTTATTAAACTTTGCCCTTACTAATAATTTCATTGCTTCCTTTACATTAAATCCTCTACTCATGATATAAAAAAGTTCTTTTTCCCCTACTTTTCCTGTTGATGTACTATGATTTCCTTCTACATTTTCTTCTGAGCATAAAAGCATTGGTAAAGCAAGTGACTTTGCCGTGTCTGACATTAACATACATGCTTCATTTTCATTTCCCTGTGCATTTTTGCATCCTTTTTTAAAATCAATTGTTCCTTTAAAATGTTTTTTAGCATTATCTTTTAAAGCACCTTGAACTTCTATATTTATCTTTGTTTTTTCTCCTCTTAACTCTCCAATATAGTTCAAATCAAATAATTGATTTTCTCTTCCTAGATATATTGTATTTAATGAATTTTCTGAGTAGTTGCCTATTAGATTAGAATAATAATTTGTAATACTATTTTTCCCTCCAAAATCAATTATTGTATAATTAACTTTAGAGTTATCTTCAAGTGCGTTTTGAATAGCTATAAAATTATTAGATTTTTCATTTAATAAATTAACTAAAATTATATTTAAGTCTGCCCCGCTTTTTGCATTTAGTCTTATTATTCCATTATGAAATGCTTCAATATTATTATTTGATGTATATTTTAAAATGATAGTTGCTTTTGAGTTTTCATTTGCTATTATTTCAATATTATCAGTTAATTCTAAATTATTATTGTCAAATAAAAATTCTACATTTATTTCTTCATCTATTTTATTATCAATTACAATCTTTAGATTTTTATTTGCCTGTTCATTTACTTGGTTTGTTAATATTTCTCCCAAACCATAAGTCAATTTACATTTACTTGTATTTTCATCTATTTTAACTTTTGAACTTTGTGTTAAAATATTTGTATTATGAAATTCTTTTATATTTTTGGGAATATTAACATTTTCTAATTTAATATTATTTATATTAAAATTTTTTGAGGTTCTAACTGGTGTTTCATTAAGTTTTAAATTAGACATCTTGATAATTTATGTTAGTTTTAATTCTAACATATTCTCCTTCCTTTTTATGTTTATATATAATTAATTACCCTATTACTCCCTCTAATTCTAAGTTTATTAAATTATTCATTTCTACTGCATATTCAACAGGAAGTTCTTTAGATATTGGGTATGCAAATCCTCGTACAATCATTGCTTTTGCATCTTCTTCTGATAATCCTCTACTCATTAAATAAAATATAGCTTTATCACTAATTTTTCCAATTTTAGCTTCGTGAGAGAATTCTACTTCATCTGTTCTAATGTCATTTACAGGGATTGTATCAGATATTGATATGTCGTCTAGCATTAGTGATTCACATGATACAGAAGATTTTGAATTAGTGGCTGTTTCATTTATTCTTACCAACGATCTATAAGTACATTTTCCACCGTTTTTAGATATTGATTTTGCATTTACAACGCTTGATGTATTTTTATTATTGTGTATAACTTTAAATCCATTATCTAAATTTTGACCTTTTCCTGCGAATGAAATTCCTGTATATTCTGTTTTTGCTCCTTCTCCATTTAATATGCTCATTGGATATAGCATTGATATCTTTGAGCCAAAAGAACCTGTTACCCAATCCATTTTGGCATTTTTTCCAACTATTGCTTTTTTTGTATTTAAATTAAGCATGTTTTTTGACCAATTTTCAATTGTTGAATATCTTAAGTATGCATTATCTTTGACATATAATTCAACACAACCTGCATGTAAATTTACTTTATTATATTTTGGTGCAGAGCATCCTTCTATGAAGTGAAGGCTTGCTCCTTCTTCTACAATTATTAGTGTATGTTCAAATTGCCCTGATTCTGGTGAATTTAATCTAAAGTATGATTGCAATGGTACTTCTACTTTTACTCCTTTTGGTACATAAACAAATGACCCACCTGACCAAACTGCTCCATGTAATGCTACAAATTTATGGTCATAAACTGGTACACATTTCATAAAATATTGTTTTACTAATTCTGGATATTCTCTTACTGCTGTTTCCATATCTGTGTATATTACGCCTTGTTTTATCAAATCTTCTTTCATGCTATGATATACCACTTCTGAATCATATTGTGCTCCTACTCCTGCTAGAGATTTTTTTTCAGCTTCTGGAATTCCTAGTTTATCAAAGGTTTGTTTTATATCTTCAGGTACATCTTCCCATGAATTATTTAGTTTTGTTTTTGGTCTTACATATGTTGCAATTTCATTCATATCAAGTTCAGAAATATCTGGTCCCCATGTTGGTAATTCTAATTTATTATATACTTCTAGTGCATTTAATCTAAATTCTTTCATCCATTCCGGGTCATCTTTTTGTTTTGATATTTCTTCTATTATTTCTTTTGTTAATCCTTTTTTTATTTTAAATTCATATTCATCTTTATTTTTTATGTCATAAATATTTCTATTTATTTCATTTATCTGAGTTTTAGACATTTGAATTTCCTTTCTTATAGAGTTTTAATTGTTCATAGATTATTAATTTTATTTAAATTTACTATAACCGTTTTCTTCAATCTCTTTTGCTAATTCTTGTTTACCTGTTTTAACAATTTTTCCATTAATTAAAACATGTACATAATCTACTTTTAAGCTATTTAATATCTTCGTGTTATGAGTAATAATTAATATAGCATTATCTTTGTTTTTAAACATTTCTATTCCCTTTGACACCGTTTTTATTGCATCTACGTCTAGTCCTGAGTCTGTTTCGTCTAATATTGCAAGTTTTGGATTTAACACAAGCATTTGCAATATTTCATTCTTTTTCTTTTCTCCACCAGAAAATCCAACATTTAAGCTTCTCTCCATGTTTTTTGGATTCATGTTTAGCTCTTCCATATATTTTTTTAATTCACTTTTGAATTCAAATATTTTTATTGGTTCACCAGTGATTTTGTTTTTTGCATATTTTAAAAAGTTTGTTACTGATACCCCTGGTATTTCTTCAGGTGACTGAAAAGACATAAATATGCCTTTCCTTGCTATTTCATCAGTTTTTAAATTAGTTATATCTTCTCCGTCAAATAAAATGCTTCCATTTCTCTTCATATAAATTGGATTATTTAATATTGCATTTGCTGTTGTTGTTTTCCCTGAGCCATTTGGTCCCATTATAACATGTACTTCTCCCTTATTTATTTGCATATTAATGCCCTTTAGTATTTCTTTTTCTTCTGCATCTACATATAAGTCTTTTATTTCTAATAATTTATTACTCATAGTCATTTCCTTTCCATATATTTCATTCACTTTGTATTGATATTTTTCGTCTTGCACAAGACCTGCATCTTTCCTTATTAATGTCATAATTACAGTCTAAACTTTTTAAATCTAATACCTTATGAACATACTTTGCAAGCTTATTTATTGTTTCATCTTTTATTGATAGTTTTATCTTTTCAGCTTCTTTTTCTGCTTCTTCTTTATCCAGATTTAAAACTTCTTTTAAAAATAAATAAACAATATCATATGCTTCTAATATTTTTTTTGCTAAGTTTTCTCCCTCTTCTGTAAGTTCTATTGAGCCATATGATTCATAATTTATAAGTTTATTGTTTTTTAAGTTATTTATTGCCTTGTTTACACTTGGCTTAGTACAATTCATTTTTTCTGCAATGTCTGTAACTCTTATATTTCCATTTTGTTTTTTTAATATGTAAATTGTTTTTAAATATTCTTCTAATGATTTGGATATCATATTATTCTATTCTCCCATTTATATTCGAAAATTGTTAGTCTCGGTTAACATTATATTATATTATTTCCATTTAGTCAAGAAAAATGCATTATTTGTAATAAATAAAAAATCGACCTTTTACAGTCGATTTAATCATTTTTCGTTTTGTACGACAATTATATCTTTTAGTTCTCTAAAGGAAGAAGTACAACAACTTTAATTATTACAAATATCTATAAAATATTTAAATATATTATTCATGTTTTCATCAATTTTATATAAACTTTCTGGATGAAATCTTACTCCCATATAGAATTTTTTATCTTTTGATTCAACTACATCGGCATAACCATCTTCACAAATTGCTACTTTTTCTAAGAATGGCAAACTTTCAACTGTTTTTTTATGCCTTGAATTTACTTTTATTTCTTTACGTTTAACAATATTATAAAATTTTGAAGATGAATCAATATATATATTATGAACATAGTTCTCTGTTATTTGATTATGTTTTTCAGGATTAGAAATTTCATATGTCTTACCACCTAATGCTCTAACAATGACATTTTGTCCACAACATATACCTAAAGTTGGAATATCATGATCATAACAATATTTTGCCACTATCATTTCATAGTTATCACATGCTCCTCCACCTTGAAATATAATTCCATCACAAAGATTAATTTGTGTTATTAATGAATTATATTCTTCTTGGGATAAATTGTTAACCCAATCATCTTCTACATCTAATTTTTCATCTTTTGGTAACAAGATTCCAATCGCTATTGCTCCATTATCAAATACTGCTTGTTTTATTTCATCTCTTATATACATATCAGGTCTTATAGAATCTTTATTATAATGTTTTGAAACTATTCCTATTATAACTTTACTCATTATACCCCCTTTTTTAGTTAACGCTTTAGCAATTTTTCCTGCTGTATTTCCTACACAAATGCAATGGTCTATCCATTTATCATTTTGAGTTGATCCTTTAAAATTTTCTAGAATTTGTAATGCTTCTTTACTTGTTGATTTCATGATTTTCTCTTATATACTTTAATACAATTATATATTTCATCTTTCATAGTCATCTTTCATTTTTGAACTATATTCAGCAATATGATATGTATGATTTATGCTTATATTTTTTTCAATATACTCCATTACTTTTTTTGGAGTATCCATTACTTCATACAAATGGCTTAATCCTAATGGTTTTAAGATTTCTATCAAATCATCCCATTGATTTTGTATATTTAAAATTAAAATTGGTTTATGATGTTCTCTATTTTTTTTTGTATCTATAGCATGAAATAGTTCTGCTAAAGTTCCAATACCGCCTTTAAAAAACACAGCTACATCTGACCAATCTAGAAAAGCTTTTGTTACCTCCGATTGATATTGAAAGCTCCAATTGGTTCTAGCATAAGGCCATCTATGTATTATATCATATATACCACCAAAATAACTTGTTAAAGCTATCTCTAAATTATCATTTGGATTAGGTATTTGTGATGCTACTATTCCTGGCAATCCATCCATTCCATCAAATATTATATTATGCTTTTTTTTATCTATCATTTTTCCAAACTCTACAGCTGCTTTATTATATTCCTTGCTAATGTTTGGATTCGTAGATCCAGATACAAATATTTCTATTCTTCTTTCCATACTTACCTCCTTATATATATCTGTATCTAAAGTAACATTTACTTTGTTGTTATCTTCTTTCTTGCTTAATTTAGATATTCTTTCGTATATTTCTTTCCATTTTGAAACCCTATCTAATGTTTGTTCTTTTTGATTATATCTTGTATTCATTGTATAAACTTTAATACCATGGTTTATTAAATCTAAACTTATTCTAGTACTATCTTCAATTATTAAATCAATATTATTTTCTAAAATACTTCTGTTTTTGCATGTTTATTATAAGCATTTGTAAATATTAGCCTATCATAGACAATATCATATTTATCTAGCCATTCTTTTGTTAATTCATTAGGATTTTTATATTCTC
>CANRPQ010000049.1 GCA_947632525.1 uncultured Clostridia bacterium | reverse complement strand
TTTTTAAATATGTGTATATGACATTATATTTTAAAACTTAGATTAGATTTAAATATAAATTTTAAAATTAAGTTCTAAAAATAAAAATTTGGACATAGTATGAAGCAATAGTACAAGTTAAAGGGGAGGAAAAACATGAATAAAAAATTATTTATTGCAATTATTATAATTTTAGTTTTGTGCATTATAGGAATAGGAGGATATCTAATATTTAAAAATACTGGAAATTCAAATCAAAATGAAATTGAGCCGCAGGAAGAAATTAGTGATGAACAAATGAGGCAAACAATTGCAACATTGTATTATCAAAATAAAGAAACAAAAGAATTAATGCCTGAGGGAAGAATGGTAGATAGTAAAGATTTATTATCAGATCCATATTCAAAATTAATGGAACTATTAATAGAAGAGCCTAAAAATGAAAAGCTTCAATCTGTTATTCCACAAGGAACAAGAGTATTAAAGGCAGAACTAAAAGGCGATATAGTATATCTAGATTTATCAAAAGAATTTATAGATAATCATTCAGGGGGGCAAGAGCAAGAAAATACAACTATATATGCTATTGTTAATACTTTAACAGAATTAAATGAAGTAAATGGAGTAAAAATTTTAATTAATGGAAGAGAGGACCAAAAATTTAAGGATAATAAAGTAAGTTTAAAAAATGCCTTTGTTAGAATCGAAAAACAAAATAATAATGTAAAAGATGAAGGCTTAAATAATACAATGCAAAACAACACGAACACTAATACTAATACATTAACTAATAATCAAACTAATAACTAAAAAACACTATTTACGTATAATTTTATAAATTTTTAAACCTTTACAAATATTTTGAAAATCACATAAAAAATGTTCAACTTCAAAAAGAGAATGCACGGTATTCTCTTTTTTTTCTTTAAAATTAAATTTTTCGCCTCTATCTTTAGAAGAATTTTCACTATCAGAAAATGTACTCATTATTTTGTCCCCATTAATATACTTTATATATTGTATTAATAAAAAATTTAAAATGTGAAAAGGCATGTCATAAAACATTAATATATTATTTGTATTACTAAACCACGAAACAAATAAATTAGTATTGATAAATTTGACTAGTAAATATATAATAAATATTATATAAAAAGAAATCAACAATATTTAACAATTTAATTACCTAAATACTGTTATTTTATAAATTAAAAAATGGGGTTATATAATGCAAATTGAATTAAAAGAAAATGAACGAATAGATGATTTAGAATTAAAAGGGCTAAAAATAATCCAAAACAAAGACGGATTTTGTTTTGGAATGGATAGTGTGTTACTATCTGATTTTGCAAAAGAAATAAAACCAAATAAAAAGATATTAGACATGGGAACAGGTACAGGCATTTTGGGTATTTTACTATGCGGTAAAACAGAAGGTACTCATATAACAGGAATAGAATTGCAAGAACAAGTAGCTGAAATGGCACAAAGAAGTATAAAGTTAAATAACTTACAAGATAGATTTAATATAGTATGTGAAGACATTAAAAATTTAAATAAACTATATGAACGAGGAAGTTTCGATTCAATTGTAACAAACCCACCATATAAAAAGCAGGGAACAGGAAAAATAAATGAAAAGGATAGTAAACTAATTTCTCGCCATGAAATAACAGCAAATTTAGAAGATTTTATTTTAACTGCTAGCTATCTGCTAAAGGACCAAGGAAATTTATATATGGTACATCGTCCAGAAAGATTATCAGACATACTAATTTGTTTACATAAATATAAATTAGAACCTAAAAATCTAAAGCTCGTATATCCAAATATTCAAAAAGAACCCAACCTTATTTTGATAAAAGCGACTAAAAATGCCAAACCATTTTTAAAAATAGAAAAACCACTTTATGTATACAATAATAATGGCGAATATACAAAAGAAATACTAGAAATATATAATAAATAATAAAAGGAGCAATATAATGCAAGGGAAAATTTATTTAGTAGCAACACCAATTGGAAATTTAGAAGATATGACATTTAGAGCAATTAATACTTTAAAAGAAGTAGACTTAATTGCAGCTGAGGATACTAGGCATACACTTCAACTATTAAATCACTTTGAAATTAGTAAACCTATGATTAGCTACCACAGACATAATGAAGAAGTGAAAACAGATACACTTATTGAAGAGGTATTAAGCGGAAAAAATATTGCTATTGTAACAGATGCAGGAACACCAGGTATATCTGACCCTGGTGAAGAAATTGTAAAAGTAGCAATAGAAAAAAACATTGAAGTAATACCTATACCTGGGGCTTGTGCATTAATTAATAGTTTAATTGTTTCTGGAATTTCAACAAAGGAATTTAGCTTTTATGGCTTCTTACCGTTAAACAATAAAAACAGAAAAAATATTTTTAGTAAAATTGCTAAAGAAAATAAAACAGTTATTTTATATGAGGCTCCTCATAAACTACAAAAAACATTGCAAGATATTTTAAACTTGATAGGAGATGTACAAGCATGTTTAGTTAGAGAATTAACAAAAATTCATGAGGAAAAAATACATGGAAATATATCAGAATTAATAGAATTATGTAAAGAACCAAAAGGTGAATATGTAATAATATTAGACCTAAATAAAAGTAATCAAGAGCAAGAAGTTGACTTTTCACAAATGACATTAGAAGAACATTATTCTTTTTATGAAAAATTAGGCTTAGATAAGAAAGATATTATAAAGCAAATAGCAAAGGATAGAAATGTTGCAAAAAATGAGATATACCAAAAATTTATTAAATAATAAATAGGTTTGATTAATAAGTACAAGAGACTTTAAACTAATTTTAACCAAAACTTATGCAACTTTTGATATAAATAAAAATCGTTAGTATAAATAAATACTAACGATTTTTATCTTGCTATTCAGATTTAATTTTTGATAATTTTTCTAGACATTTTTCACAAACTAATTTACCCTTGTATTCAGATAAATTTTTTGAATTTCCACAAAAAATACAATTTGGTTCGAATTTTCTTAATACAATATTAGAACCCTCTACGTATATTTCAATTGGATCTTTTTCAGAAATTCCAAATTTGTTTCTTAATTCAATAGGTATTACTACCCTTCCTAGTTCATCTACTCTCCTTATAATTCCAGTGGATTTCATATTAGTTCCTCCTTAAAACAACAAAATTCGACAAATTTAATGTACATTAATAATACCATAGAAAGCGTAACAATGCAATAAAAAACCAATAAAAATTGTAATTCTTATATTTAAAATGCGCGAAATTTGTCGAAATTTAATAAAAATAAAAATAAGGAAATAATAAAATAAATAATTAAATTTTAATGATAAAACAAGTAATAAAATAAAAATAGAGGAATAGGATAGAAAAAAGATAAATATGGAAGGGATATAAAATATGCTAAATGCTATTTGGCCTGCATTTATTATAATTTCATTTATATATGCTCTAGTATCAGGAAACATAGAACAAACAAGTAATGGAATTTTTGAATCTAGTGCATCTGCTGTAGAACTAACCATTACCTTTTTTGGAACTATTTGTTTATGGAATGGAATTATTAATATAGCAAAACAAACTAGTTTAATGACGAAATTAACCAAGCTATTACAGCCTATAATTCGCTTTCTATTTCCAGAACTAAAAAACAATCAAAAAGCTAAAGAAGAAATTTCTATGAATATAGTAGCAAACCTGTTGGGATTAGGAAATGCTGCTACACCACTAGGACTGAAAGCAATGGAAACAATGCAAGAAGATAATAAAAATAAAGATACTTTAACTAATTCTATGGCCATGTTTATTGTATTAAATACAGCATCTTTGCAACTTATACCAACAAATGTAATGGCAATTAGAAGTTCTTTAGGGTCAAATGCACCAAGTAACATTATTCTACAAGTGTGGATTGCTACGGTAATAGCTGCAATTGTTGGAATTACTGCAACTAAAATTTTAATGAAGAGGTTTTAACATGCAAATTGTTAATTATTTGTCAGCATCTGCAATTCCGATTATTATTTTAATTATAATATTTTATGGAATAAAAGAAAAGAAAAAAATATTTGATATTTTTTTGGAAGGTGCAAAAGAAGGAATAAAAATAGTAATTAACTTATTTCCAACATTAATAGGAATTTTTTTAGCTGTTGGAGCATTACGTAATTCTGGAATTTTAGATTTTATTATTAATCTAATATCACCAATAACTAATTTACTTAAAATTCCAAGTCAAATTCTTCCACTTGCTATGTTAAGACCTATTTCAGGAAGTGCATCAATGGGAGTAGCAGTAGATATTATGCAAAAATATGGAACAGACACAACAATTGGTATGATAACATCTGTTATCATGGGTTCAACGGAAACAACCTTTTATACAATTGCTATTTATACAGCATGCATCAAAGTAAAGAAAATTAGATTTGTATTATTAGCTGCATTACTTGCTGATTTAGCAGGAATGATTGCTTCTGTCATAATATGTCAAGTTTTGTCGTGAAGTTTTTGTTGACAATTGATAAAAATGGTAGTAATATGAAAATACATTAAAAATCTAGACAGAAAGGACAAGTTATGATTCTAAACTTAATTATTATTCTTTTAATATTTTTAGTAATATTATTTTTTTCTTTTTATTTTATTCTTAAAAATTTAATTTCTTATATATGTGCTAAGCACATAATAAAAAAAATTTCTGAATAATAAATATTACTTTACAAAACGCGATTTTAATTTTGTAGGGGAGAATTATTTTTTATTTTATTTATGGTATTCTCTTGAGTCACCCCTGACATATTTTAGAAACCTATCTTTTTTATATTAAAGCCCCCGATTTATTCAAAAAAGATATTATTATGTTTTCTTTTTTTAGGAATTCTCCTCTACATTTCAATATATTAAATAATTAATTTTATCTATGATAAGTTTCGTTATTTTGAATTTTGAAGCTACGAAATAATTGCTCTAACAAAAATACACGAATTAATTGATGAGGAAAAGTCATTTTAGAAAAGCAAATAAGTTCGTTTGCTTTAGCTAATAACTCTTTTGATATACCTAAAGTACCACCGATTAAAAAAGTAATATGTGAATTTTCATTTAAAGTAATATTAGATAATTTTTCTGAAAATTCTTCTGAAGAATATTGCTTTCCTTTCAAATCTAAAGCAATAACATAACTATTTTCTTTAATATGATTTAATATATTATTACTTTCTTTTTCTATCACTTTATTTTTATCTGCCTCACATAGTGGAGTAGGTAGCTTCTCATCTGGTAATTCTATAATTTTACAATAACAATATTTAGATAACCTTTTAGAATACTCAGCAATAGCATCCTTTAGATAACTTTCTTTTAATTTTCCAACACAAATAATTTCAATATGTAACATAATAAATTCTCCAAAAATAAAATCAACCTACTTCATCTAAAACAATAACATTACTAGGATTAGTTCTACTTGCCACACTCATATTTAGCTGATTTTCATTAAAATTTTCATTACAAAGTTCATCAATAACTGTTTGATAAGCTAGCTCAGGAAAATTATTTTCCTTACTTAAATGCCCAAGCATTACTCTATTTAATCCACTTTTCATTAAGTATGAAACTGTTTTACCAGCCATTTCATTGGATAAATGACCATTAGGCCCAGCAATCCTTTGCTTTAATAGATAGGGATATTTAGAGCACTTTAAAATATTTGCATCATAATTTGCCTCTAATAAAATAAAACTACTTTCATCTAAATACTTAATCAAATCGTAATCCATATGACCTAAATCAGTAGCAATACTGATTTTTTGATTATTATAAAACAAATTAAAACCACATGGATTTGCGGCATCATGTGGTATTTTAAAAGGAAGCACCTTTAAATCACCAATATCAAATTTTTCATATGCTTTAAATTGATTTTGCATTGATGCTTGTATTTTTTGAGACGTGTCCGGCATAGCATCCCAAGTTTCTTGATTTGCATAAACAGGTATATTAAATTTTTTGGATAATGTACCTAAACCTTTAATATGATCAGAATGTTCATGTGTAACTAAAATAGCATCAATATCACTAACATCTACATTTATGCTATTCAATGCATTTTCTATTTTTTTACTACTTTCTCCTGCATCAATTAAAATTTTGGTATTAGGTGTTTCTATAAATAAACTATTTCCACTACTACCACTATATAAACTACAAAATTTTAACATTTATGTATTCAATCCTTTGCAAAATTTATTATTTCAAAATTAGAAAAGCAAAATATTATTTTGCTTTTCTAGTAAATATATTTTAGTCTGGTTCACAAATTCTTTGAATTTTAGCACCTAAACTTCTAAACTTTTCTTCTATATTTTCATATCCTCTGTCAATGTGCTGCAAATTATATAACTGTGTTTCACCATCTGCAATATTTCCTGCTATAATTAAAGCTGCGCCTGCTCTTAAATCAGTTGCATAAACAGGGGCACCTGTTAAATTTTTAACCCCTTCAAATACAGCAGTTTTTCCCTGATCTGTAATTTTAGCTCCCATTTTGTTTAACTCACAAGTATATTGAAATCTAGAATCCCATATACTTTCATTTATAATACTTGTTCCATCTGCAATAGAAAGAACAACACCCATTTGTGGTTGTAAATCAGTAGGATATCCAGGATATGGTAATGTTTTAATTGTAGCTTTATTTGGCCTTTTATTCATTGAAACACGAATAGAATCTCCTAAATCTTCTACATTTCCACCTATTTCAATAATCTTGGCAGTTATACAATCTAAATGCTCTGGAATACAATTTTTTATTAAGATGTCACCTTTAGATGCAACAGCAGCTAGCATAAAAGTACCAGCTTCTATCTGATCTGGAACTACAGAATAAGTGCAATCACCATGTAGTTTTTTTACACCATTAATCTTAATAACATCAGTACCAGCTCCACGAATATCTGCACCCATAGTATTTAAAAAGTTTGCAACGTCAACAATATGAGGCTCTTTAGCAGCGTTATCGATAGTTGTAGTGCCCTCTGCTAAAACACTTACAAGAATAGCATTGATTGTAGCACCTACAGAAACAACGTCCATATATATAGAATTTCCTATTAATTTCTTTACCTTTGCTGAGATTTTTCCTTGAGATACATCTACTTTTGCACCAAGAGATTCAAATGCTTTAATATGCTGATCAATTGGTCTAGCACCCAAATTACATCCGCCAGGAATTCCAACTTCTGCTGTTCCACATCTTCCCAAAAGAGAACCTAATAAATAATAAGAAGCTCTAAATTTGCTAGTCATATCTAATGGAGCTTGTGTACAATCAATATTTCTAGCATCTATTTCTATTTCATTATCTGAAAACCATTTAATTTTAGCACCAAGCTTTTCTAGTATTTCACAGTAAGTTCTTACATCACTAATATTGGGTAAATTTTCAATTTTACAAACGCCGTCTATTAGCAAAGCTGCGGGTAAAATAGCGACAGCTGCATTTTTTGCACCACTAATTGTTACTTCTCCTTTTAACTTTGTTGGTCCATTTATTACTAATTTATCCAAGATGAACAACCCCCAATTTCAAAAAACTTTTTTATCAATCTTTTTATACCATAGTTTATTGCATTTGACAAGTATTGGACTGTAAAAATTTTAATAGAGAAATAATATAATAAAAACTCTTATAATATGATAGTTTAAAATGGGAGTAATATACTAGAATACTTCGTATAATATTCAATGTGAAATATAAAACTATCAAATTACAGGAGTTTTAACTTAAATAGTTTAAAATTAATTTTGTCCTAATCTTAAATTTTGAAAAAATTCAATTAATTTAAATTTGAAATTAATTTGACTATTGTCAGTTTTACTAATCAAATCATATTCTTCATCATTTAAATTTTCTTTAATTTCTTCTTTGGATTCATCTGGAACTATACCAGAACTTACATCAATAAAACAAAGAGGGGGGAACATTACACACCACCAATTTTTACCGTTTGCTTCTCCAATTTTAACCTTTAATGCATCATAAGTTCCTGCTGGTAACGAAATATCTCCATAAGTTTTGGTTGGAAAATCAGTATCACCAATTTCAATAGAAACCGGATATGAAAAACCATTTTCAATAATTGTATTTTCAGCAATTTGTTTAAAATCTTCTTCATGTTCTTTAGCAATTTGAATTACTTCTTGCTTAGAAGAACAATTTTTAGTTAAATCATTCATATAAGAAAGAAGACTATCACGCACCTTTAATTTTAAAATTTGATCTTCTTCTTTATCACTATTTGCTATAACATGCAAACGAAATACACTATTTGCAATATCTCTTGAAACAGCACTCACATAAGAAATTGCTGAAAATATAACAAACAATGTTAGTAATAACAATAAAACAATAATTCTCTTAAAAGTATAATTTTTAAAAATTTTCATTTTTATCCTCCGTATATCAAAATTTTGAGTTTAATAAAATTATTAACTAAATTAAAAAAAATATACATTACTGGAAAAAAATTTTTTCTAAATATAACTATAATAAAAAATTAAAAGGAATTTAATGTCGAATAAACACGCACGATTCATTGCTTAAAAGCTTGACTTCCGTAAATAAAAATGGTAAAATTTTCCAATAAGGAAAACAAAAATAAAGGGGCTGTTTCAAATGAAAAAAGAGGATAGAAAATTTGAAAAACTATGTAGTTTTTATGTGAGCCAATGGCATTTAGCAACTATGATTTTACCATACATCAGTAAAAAAGTTAAAAAAGGAGAAAGAATACTAACTATTTTAGAAAGTGATATAGAAGAAAACATAAAAACTTTAATAAAAAAATTAAATATAGAAAATGCAGAACAAATTTTATCAATAAATTGGAATAATACTAAGTCTAAAAAATATAGTGACATATCAAATATATTAAAACAACAAATAGATTATAATAATAGTAATATTATTTTAATTAATGGGTGCAAGGATTATATAGAAAAAAACAATGCAAATATTGAAAAATGGATAAACAAATCAAAAGTAAAAAATATAAAAATTATTAATTTTTTTGAAGTAACAGAATTTAATCATAACATTGTAGAAATATTAAATAATCATGATAGAATTTTAAATACTTCTGGAGAAAGAGAAATTTCAGAAGTATTTGAAGGATATGAAAAAGCAAATTAAAAGTATGCTAAAATGTTGTATATATCTTTTTACGTTCCACTTCGGACGATCCACTACAGGGTCCCTTGCCTTTCAGGCATTCCCTATACCTCGTTCCACTTAAAAAAGATATATACAACATTTTGCGTATAACAAAATAGCTAATTATACCAAACAATAGCAAAATTTACTAAGACAAAATATTAT
>CANRPQ010000048.1 GCA_947632525.1 uncultured Clostridia bacterium | reverse complement strand
TCAAAGATAATTCATTGTATTTTAGAAATGCTTTGGTTAGAGCAAATTATAGCAACATTTCAAAAGGAATTGAAGAAGATAACAAATATTTAATAATGTTTTTTGAAAATTTGCTATTTAATAAAAATAATAAATTAGATAATGCAGAACTTAAACTATCTAACTAAGTGTTAATAAGTTTTAATAAATTCAATCGCGTAGCATTAAAATAGCATTTTTGAAAGTCGAGGAAATGCTCTGACCAGTAGTTGTAAAACCAAACTTAGCAAATTACGAATCATATTATATAATAGTGTTCTATTTAAAACTTAAAATTCATATAATTGAACTTTATAAAAGAGAAAGGTGATTAATACATGTATTTTGATAATAGATATTTATACATCTTTTTAGCAGTTATTGTTATAATAAATCTAATGAGCGGAGGATTTGATTTATTAGGACTTCTGCTAACAATACCAGGGGTTTTAATTGCAATTACATTCCACGAATATGCACATGCTTTCGCAGCAGATAAATTAGGAGATGATACTCCAAGATTGCAAGGTAGACTTAATTTAAACCCTTTAAGTCATCTAGACCCAATTGGAGTAATTATGCTAATATTTGCACATATTGGTTGGGGAAAACCAGTAGAAATTAATCCAAATAACTTCTCTAGAAAAATATCTACAAAAGCTGGAGAAGCAATAGTATCATTAGCAGGACCTCTAATGAACTTTATATTAGCACTTGTTATTGCAATAATATTTTATGCAATAGGAACATTTGCAACAAGTTTTGCCTATACTACACAAATAGGTATTATAATTATGACAATACTACAATATGCAGTATTAGTTAATATAGGATTAGGAGTATTTAATTTGATACCATTACCACCACTTGATGGCTCAAAAGTACTAATGGCATTTTTATCATACAATGCAAAAAGGTGGTTTGAAGAACATACACAATTATTCTATATTATATTTTTAATTATCTGGATAACACCAATTTCAAGCATGATTATTTCTCCAATAATTAGTGGAATAACTACAGGAATTAATGGATTAGTAGGTGGAATATTTGGACTATTTAGATAATATAGAACTAAAAATAAAAAGGAAAATATAAATGAAAGAAGATATATACATTTTAGGAATTGAATCAAGTTGTGATGAAACCTCTAGCTCCATCGTAAAAAATGGAAGAGAGGTTCTTTCAAATGTTATCAATTCACAAATTAAAATACATGAACAATTTGGAGGAGTTGTACCAGAAATAGCATCTAGAAACCATATAGAAGCTATTTCAAATGTTGTACAACAATCCTTGCAAGAAGCTAAAATAGAAATGAATAAAATTGATGCAATTTCCTGCACTTATGGTCCGGGTTTAGTTGGAGCACTATTAGTAGGGGTATCTTATGCTAAAGCATTAAGCTATTCTTTAAACAAACCACTAATACCAACAAATCATATTCATGGACATATTGCAGCAAACTACATTAGTAATAAAGAATTAGAACCACCATTCTTATGCTTAATTATTTCAGGTGGACATACTCATTTAGTACATATAAAAAGTTATACAGAATTTGAAATATTAGGAAAAACCAGAGATGATGCTGTAGGTGAAGCGTTTGATAAGGTGGCAAGAGTAATACGGACTTGGATATCCAGGTGGACCAAAAGTAGACAAGCTTGCAAAAGAAGGAAAATCAATAATAGAATTACCAAAAACACATTTTGATAATTTAGACTTTAGTTTTAGTGGAATAAAAACTGCAGTAATTAATATACACCATAAAACACCAGATATAAACAAAGCAGACTTATGTGCTAGCTTCGAAAAGGTTATAACAGAAGAACTAATAGAAAATACATTAAAAGCTGCTAAAAAACTTAACATCAAAAAAATCGCTTTAGCAGGTGGAGTATCTGCAAATTCATACATAAGGGAAGAATTTTTAAAACTACAAAATCAAGGATACAAAATATATTATCCGGAGCCAATCCTTTGTACAGACAATGCAGCTATGATAGCTTCAGCTGGATACTATCAATATTTAAACAAAAATATAGCAGATTTAACTTTAAATGCTATACCAAACTTATCACTTTAATACAAAAATATAAAAGGAGTAATCAATGGCAATATATACAATAGCTGATTTGCATCTTTCATTTGAAGAAAACAAACCAATGGATATCTTTGGTGAAAACTGGGAAGGACACGCAGAAAAAATAAAAAATAATTGGATATCAAAAGTTAAGCCAGAAGATACAGTTGTATTGCCAGGAGATTTTTCATGGTCAATAAATTTAGAAAATACATATCAAGATTTTCTATATCTAAATTCTTTACCAGGGACGAAACTATTATTAAAAGGAAACCATGATTATTGGTGGACTACAATAACCAGTATGAGAAAATATTTACAGGAAAACAATTTTAAAAATATAGATTTTATATACAATAACAGCTATTTAGTAGAGAATAAAATATTAACAGGAACTAGAGGTTGGAATTTATTAGAAACTGAAAATAGCAGTAAAATGATTAATAGAGAAAGCATAAGATTAAAATTATCGATAGAAGACGGAATAAAAAAATATGGCTCAGATAAAGAAATTATAATATTTATGCATTATCCCCCAATTACAAAAAGCAGTATACAAAACTATGAATTTTTAGATTTTATAACAATTATGAAACAATATAATATAAAAAAATGTTACTATGGTCACCTTCATGGAAAATCATGTAATGATGCTGTAGAAGGAGAATATCAGAATATTAAATTTAAATTAGTAAGTAGTGATTATCTAAATTTTGATTTAATAAAGATAAAATAATTCTATTAGGAAAATAACAAATACTTAATTTAAACAAAAAGGGAATTTAATAAGGAGACTATGAATTTAGTGATTAATTTAATAAAGAATTAAAAATATATAATTTAAAGTGAAAGGGTGAAAGGAAAAAAGAAAAATGGAATATTTACAGAAGTATGGGATTACGAAAGAACAAATAGACAATTTAAAAGATAGATATAATGATGGAATCATTAAATTTATTGAAGAAAATGAGAGCTTTATAACAAGCATAGTAGACTATCTATATGAAGAAGATATAAAATGTATTTATTTGCTAATGAAAAATAATATAAAAATATTTCTAGAAACACCTATATTTTTAAAAAGAAGTATTGAAGAAATGAAAAAGAATGGTTTAAATAGAAAGGAAATTCAATTAAAGTTGTTACAAGAAAGATAAATGAACTAATAAAACTAATAATTGAAAATAAGAATCATTATGATAAGTAAAGAAAATTTAGAGGAAGTTTTAAAAAGAGCAAACTTTAGAGAAGAACAAATTAATAGAATATTAAATAAAAGAATTGCAACCTTATTAAAAAGAGGTAATGAAGAAGAGATAGAAAGCATTCTTAAATTACTAAATAAACACAAAATAAGTCAAGAAGCAATTGAAGGTTGCCTATATGTACTAGCACGTGGCAAGGCAAAAGAAATAGAAGGAATATTTGAGGTATTAGATAAACACAAAATAAGTCAAGAAGCAATAGAACGCTGTTTATATTTATTCGTACAAGGCAAAGCAAAAGAAATAGAAAAAATTTTTGAAGTATTAGATAAACACAAAATAAGTCAAGAAACAATAGAAAACTGCTTAACTGTGTTATCACTTGGCAAAGCAGAAGAAATAGAAAAAATATTTGAAGTATTAGATAAGCACAACATAAGTCAAAAAGCAATCGAAGGTTGCCTGTATGTATTCGTACGAGGTAAAGCAAAAGAAATAGAAGAAATATTTGAAGTATTAGATAAACACAAAATAAGTCAAGAAGCAATAGAACGCTGTTTAACTGCACTAGCACAAGGTAAAGCAAAAGAAATAGAAGAAATATTTAAAGTATTAGATAAGCATAAAATAAGTCAAGAAACAATAGAAAACTGCTTAACTGTGTTATCACGTGGCAAAGCAGAAGAAATAAAAAAAATTTTTGAAGTATTAGATAAACACAAAATAAGTCAAGAAGCAATTGAACGCTGTTTAAGTGTACTAGCACAAGGCAAGACAGAAGAAATAGAAAAAATATTTGAAGTATTAGATAAACACAAAATAAGTCAAGAAGTAATAGAACGTTGTTTAAGTATACTAGCACTTGGCAAGGCAAAAGAAATAGAAGAAATATTTAAAGTATTAGATAAGCATAAAATAAGTCAAAAAGCAATCGAAGGTTGCCTATATGTACTAGCATGTGGCAAAGCAGAAGAAATAGAAAAAATTTTTGAAGTACTAGATAAGCACAAAATAAGTCAAAGAGCAATAGAACGCTGTTTAAGTGTACTAGCACGTGGCAAGGCAGAAGAAATAGGAAAAATATTTGAAGTATTAGATAAACACAAAATAAGTAAAAAAGCAATCGAAGGTTGCCTAAATGTACTAGCACGTGGCAAAGCAGAAGAAATAGAAAAAATATTTGAGGTATTAGATAAGCACAAAATAAGTAAAAAAGCAATCGAAGGTTGCCTATATGTACTAGCAGTTGGTAAAGCAAAAGAAATAAAAAAAATATTTGAAGTACTAGATAAGCACAAAATAAGTCAAAGAGCAATAGAACGCTGTTTAACTGTACTAGCACAAGGCAAGACAGAAGAAATAGAAAAAATATTTGAAGTATTAGATAAGTACAAAATAAGTCAAAAAGCAATCGAAGGTTGCCTAAGTGTACTAGCACAAGGCAAGGCAAAAGAAATAGAAAAAATATTTGAAGTATTAGGTAAGCACAAAATAAGTCAACAAACAATCGAAGGCTGTTTATATGTATTTGCAAAAGGTAAGGCAAAAGAAATAGAAAAAATATTTGAAGTATTAGATAAGCACAAAATAAGCCAACAAACAATCGAAAGCTGTTTATATGTATTTGCAAAAGGTAAGGCAAAAGAAATAGAAAAAATATTAAAAATATTAGAAGACAATAATATTGGACAAGAGGTAATACAAGATTGGTTAACAATACTTATACTAAAATATCCTAATGCACAAAAATTGCAAGAAGTATTTAGTAATAATGCAGAAGATAAAAATATACATTTTAGGAATATTAGAATGTACATAAAACTTAGACAAATGAATAATAGATATCTAAGCATAGAAGAAGTACAAGAAATTTGCCAAGAAAAGCATATTAGCATTAAGGAATTTATAGAAGAAGTAGTTTTGTATCCTACAAGAAGTGAAAATGTAGATGCAATATATGATAGCTTAATGAAAAACGGTAAAATTTACGTAGGTGGGTCTACTCAAATTAATAATAATTATTTAGAAGAGCATGGAGAAGAACTAATAGAACTATCCAGAAAAATAGCATATGCGTTCAAAAAAAGGAATCCAAGTATGGATATATCTGAAATAGAAAGTGAAGCAATGGATGTTATAGTAAATAAGTGTGGTAATTTAGTAAATAACCTTGAAAATAGTCCAGAAATACTAAAAGCATCAATATTCAGAAAAGTTACAAAGTATTTATTAAAAAGTAGAAATAAGAATAATTTAGAGATTTCACTTACAATTAAAGACAAAGAAGGAAGTGAAAAACAAAGAGATATAAAGGCAGACATTTACTATGATAAAGGACAACTATCAGATAGAGTTTATGGAAAAGATGCAGGATTTAATGAAGCAGAGAGAGAAGTAATGAATTATATGATACAATTAGTAGAGATAGGAGAGTCAGACAACTTGTATGAAAAGGTAGCAGATATGATGGGAGTAGAAGAATATGAAGTATTAGATATAATACAAGAGATTAGAAGTAAAATGATACAAAAACGGAGTAGTAGAAAAAGATACTAGGGGAGACTATGAATTTAGTGATTAATTAAAAACATTAATCAAATTAACTAATATTTAGGGCTTGCAATCTTAAAAAAATATGTTATAATATATAGGCTAATTATTAATTTGAAAGGAAGATTAAACAATGAGTGTAAAAGTAGAAAACACAGACAAAAAAAATGAAGTAAAATTAAGTTTCACAATAGAGGCAGAAAAATTTGATGAAGCAATGAAAAAAGTATATGCAAAAACTGCAAAATACTTTACAATTCCAGGATTTAGAAAAGGAAAAGCACCAATGCAAATGGTAGAAAAGCATTATGGTAGCCAAATTTTTTATGAAGATACATTTAATGAATTAGTACCAGAAATTTATGATGAAGCAATTAAAGAAAATAATATTGAAGCTGTAAGCAGACCTGATATTGACATTACTCAAATAGGAAAAGGACAAGACTTAATTTTTACTGCAGTAGTACAAACAAAGCCAGAAGTAAAATTAGGAAAATATAAAGGAATAGAATTAAAGAAGATTGAGTATAATGTGTCTGACAAAGAGATTGAACATGAATTAGGACATATGGCAGAACACAATGCAAGACTTATAACTATTGAAGATAGACCAGTAGAAAAAGGAGATATTGCAGTTATTGACTTTGAAGGTTTCTTAGACGGAAAACCATTTGAAGGGGGAAAAGCTGAAAAGCATGAATTAGAAATAGGAAGTAATACTTTCATTCCAGGATTTGAAGACCAAGTTATTGGCATGAAAATTGACGAGGAAAAGGATTTAAATGTTGCATTCCCAGAAGATTACTTTTCTAAGGAATTAGCTGGAAAGCCAGTTGTATTCAAAGTAAAATTGCATGAAATTAAGAAAAAAGAGCTTCCAAAAATGGATGACGAATTTGCAAAAGATGTTAGTGAATTCGATACATTAGAAGAATTAAAAAATAGTATAAAAGAAAAACTTCAAAAAGAAAATGAAGATAAGGCAAAATATGAAACAGAAGATGCTGCAATTAAAGCAGTATGTGACGAAGTTGAATTAGAAATTCCATCTGGAATGATTGAATCAGAAGTAGATAATATGGTAAAAGATGTTGAACAAAGATTACAATATCAAGGACTAACATTGGACCAATACTATAAACTATCTGGAAAGCCAGAAGCTGTTATGAGAGATGAAATGAAGGAAACAGCTGAAAAGAATGTAAAAGCAAGACTAGTAATGGAAGCTATTATAAAAGCAGAAGACATAAAACCAGAAGACAAAGAAGTAGAAGATAAGCTAAAAGAAATGGCTAAAAGTTATAATAAAACAGAAGATGAAATGCTTAAAAATACATATCTAAAAGACTATATTACAAATAGCATGAAATATGAAAAAGCAGTTAAATTCATTGTTGACAATGCTAAATTTAAAAAATAAAATATTTTATAGAAAATAAAAGCACAGGATGAAAGTGCTACAAATATTATATTGGTAGCAAAGAAAGGATGGTTAAATTATGAAAGAAAAAAACAGTTTAGTACCATATGTTATTGAACAAACAGCAAAAGGAGAAAGATCTTATGACATTTTTTCAAGACTTTTAAAAGATAGAATTATATTTTTAGGAGAGGATGTTAACCAAACTTCAGCAAGCTTAGTAATTGCACAATTATTATTTCTAGAATCAGAAGATCCTGATAAAGAAATTCATTTATATATAAATAGCCCAGGAGGATCTATTACAGATGGAATGGGAATTGTAGACACAATGAATTACATTAAATGCCCAGTTTCTACCATATGTATTGGTATGGCTGCAAGTATGGGAGCAGTACTTTTAGCAGCAGGAGAAAAAGGCAAAAGATTTGCAACACCAAATGCAGAAATTTTAATTCATCAACCATTAATAGCAGGTGGGGGATTATCTGGACAGACAACAGAAATTAAAATTCATGCAGACCATATGGTAAGAACTAGAGAAAAATTAAATAAATTTCTAAGTGATAGAACAGGTCAACCATTAGAAGTAATTAATAGAGATACAGAAAGAGATAATTATATGACAGCAGAAGAAGCCTTAAAATATGGATTAATTGACGGAATCATGGAAAAAAGAAATTAAAAAGGAGATTTAGAATGGCGAATAATAAAAACCAAAATATTAGATGTTCATTCTGTGGTAAATCGCAAGAAGCAGTAAATCGTGTAATTGCTGGTCCAGGTGTATATATTTGTGATGAATGTATTAAAGTTTGCAATAATATTCTAGAAGATGACTTATATGAAGATACTGAAATTACTTATACTACAACCAAAAATACTAAACTTCCAACACCTGCTGAAATAAAAGAGGTGTTAGATTCCTATGTAATTGGTCAAGAAGAAGCTAAAAAGACTTTATCTGTTGCAGTATACAACCACTACAAAAGGATAAATAATGAAGATAGCAAAGATGATGATGTAGAACTACAAAAAAGTAATGTGCTATTATTAGGACCAACTGGTTGTGGTAAAACTTTATTAGCACAAACATTAGCTAGAATTCTTCAAGTACCATTTGCAATAGCAGATGCTACTACGTTAACAGAAGCAGGATATGTAGGAGAAGATGTTGAAAATATATTACTAAAACTTATTCAAGCTGCAGATTATGATGTAGAAAAGGCACAAAAAGGTATTATATATATTGATGAAATAGATAAAATTTCTAGAAAATCAGAAAATCCATCAATTACTAGAGATGTAAGCGGAGAAGGTGTACAACAAGCACTACTTAAAATTGTAGAAGGTACAATTGCATCTGTTCCACCACAAGGGGGACGTAAACATCCACATCAAGAATTTATTCAAATTGACACATCAAATATTTTATTTATATGTGGTGGTGCATTTGAAGGACTAGAAAAGATAATAAAAGATAGAATTGGAAAAAAATCAATTGGATTTGGAGCAGAAATAGAAAGTAGCAAAGATATCGATAAATATAAAGTATTTGAACAATTATTACCACAAGATTTATTGAAATTTGGTTTGATTCCTGAATTCGTAGGAAGATTACCAATTATAGCTACACTAAAAGAACTAGATAGAGAAGCTTTAATTGATATTGTAACCAAGCCTAAAAATGCTTTAGTAAAACAATACCAAAAATTATTTGAGTTAGACAATGTAGAATTAGAATTTGAACAACAAGCATTAGAAAAAATTGTTGATAAAGCAATAGAAAGAAAAACTGGTGCCAGAGGATTACGTTCTATTATCGAAGAAATTATGAGGGATATTATGTTTGAAATTCCTTCTAATCCAAAAATAGAAAAATGTATAATTACGCAAGAAACAGTAGAAAAGAAAGAAGCACCAAAAATTATTATAAATAACAATAGAGATGTTTCATCTATTAGGAAACAACCAGTAAAAACTAAAAGAGCTAAAACAACTAAAAAAACAGGAACAAGTGCATAAAAAATTTTTTATATAAAAACAAAAAACAGTTGAAAAACTTTAAAAAAAGTGTTACACTAAATAACATAAATTATAACAAATATAAAAGCAATTATAA
>CANRPQ010000047.1 GCA_947632525.1 uncultured Clostridia bacterium | reverse complement strand
ATCGCTATCGAAAACGGATTAAGATTCGCTATTCGTGAAGGTGGACGTACAGTAGGTTCTGGTGTTGTATCAGAAATTATGGAATAATTTATATATTACCATATAAAAATAGCAAGGTTTAATACCTTGCTATTTTTGAGTTAAGTCACAAAATTACAGTAAGTGTAAAATTAATGTAGACACAAAATTACATAAAAATCAGTCGAATAATTGACATTTTTGGCAATTAATTATATACTATACTCGTACAAAATGAAAATAACGGAATACTAAAAAGAAAAAGGAGATATTCTTATAAATGAATAATTTAAAAAAGGTACTATTAACAGGAACAATTACCCTAGCTACCCTATTTACTATGTCTGCAATATCAAATGCAGCTACAGTAAAAATAACAGGAGAGGTGGTTAATGTTAGAAAAGGAGCCTCTGAAAACTCAAGTGTCATTGCACAACTATCTGAAAATATAGAATGTGAATACCTTGGAGAAGAAGGAAACTGGTATAAAATAAAATATAAAAATTATACAGGATATGTTACTAAAGAATACTCAAAATTAATTGATGACACTTCAGAAAATTCTAATGAACAAACAAATAATAATACTGATGATATGAATAATAATCAAGCAAACAATCAAAATACAGACTCAACTGATAGCAATAATAATTCTCAAACATCAGATAGCAGTTCACAAGAAGATACGGTTAAATTAACATATAAAAAATTTAATACAAATACTATTATAAGAATATTACCATTAATTCATTCTAGCAATATAGGGGAAGCAAAGAAAAATGAAGAAGTTTTAATATTAGCAGAAGCATCAGGTTGGACATATATTCAAACAGATGAAATTAGTGGTTGGGTTAGAACAGATACTTTAGGTAGTTCAAAAACTGTTTCAACAGGTACTTCTAATCAAAATGTTGGTACCACTACAACAGCCGAAAAAACAGGATATATTAGTGAAGAAGAAGTTAACATGAGAAAAGGTGCAGGAACTACTTATGCAGTAATAAAAACATTAAAATTAAATGCACAAGTAACAATTATAAAAGAACAAGGTAGTTGGTATCAAATAAAATCTGGAAATGATACAGGATATGTTTCAAAAGATTATGTATCAGAAAGTAAAATAGTATCTAATAGAAGTTTATCAGAACCTAGAACAGATGAAGTAACAAAAGATAATACAGAGAGTGAAAAGAAATCAGAATCTAAAGAAGATAACAGCAAAGAGACTACAAGTAAATCAAATTCTACATCAAGTAGTAAAAATAATACAAGTAAAACAAATACAGCAACAAGTAATACAAATACTAATAATACATCAAAGAGCAAAAATGATACATCTAATAAAACAAATACTACAACAAGCAAAAGTCAAACGACTAGTTCAAGCGATACCATAAAAGATACAGATGTCATAGCATATGCTAAAAAATATTTAGGACATAAATATGTATGGGGAGCAGACGGAACTAATGGTACTTTTGATTGTTCAGGATTTACAATGTATGTATACAATCATTTTGGTGTAAGCTTACCACATTATACGGTATCTCAATATAATAGCAAAAAAGGTACAAAGATAACAAAACAAAGTGACTTAAAAATGGGAGACATCGTGTTCTTAACAGATTATGAAACGGGAGAACCTTGCGGACATTGTGGTATCTATATTAGTGACGGAGATTTTATTCATGCTGATAGTAGTGTAGGATATGTTAACATCTCAAACCTAAATGGAATTTACAAAGGTAGATTCTGCGGAGCACTTAGAATTATAAAATAAACAAAATATTATAAAATAGGTAAAACGGGGGCAATAGAAAGGAATAAATATGAGGCCATTTTGTATTGCTACCATTAGTGCTATTTTAGGAATAATTATGGGGCTATACTTAAAAAGTATAGCCTTTTTTGTAATTTTATTTATCACCTTTTTAATAGTAATATTTGTATTATATAAAAACATTTATTCAATACATAAATATATAAAAGTATCAATAATTTTTATAATATGTTTTTCAATATTCTATTTATACACATTTTTATTAGAACAAAATTATCAGAAAATAGATACAACCTATGACAATCAAGAAATACAAATTAGGGCAATAGTAGTGTCTGGTAAAACAGAAAAGGAATATAAAGATGTATATGAAATTAAAGTAGAAGCAATAAATAATAATATACAAAATCATACATTTAATATGATATTAAATATAAAAAGAAATAAAAATTCACATTTAGAATTAGAGTACGGAGATGAAATTACATTTAAATCAATTTATGAAACTCCTTCTAGTCAAAGAAATGAAGGTGGGTTTGACTATAAACAATACCTGAAAACCCAAAAAATTACAGGAACAACTACTGTAAAACCAAATGATATTATAGTTTTGAATAAAAATAAAACATTTATAACTAATAGAATAATTTACAATATAAGAAGTAATTCAATAAATAAAATAAAACAATTTTTACCAGAAAACAGTGCAAATCTATGTACAGCATTATTGTTAGGAGAAAAGAAAGAACTTTCAGAAGATATTAATGAGGCATTTAGAAAAAGCAGTTTATCGCATATGTTAGCAATATCAGGTGCACATGTATCATACATATTATTAGGAATAACAACATTTATAAAAAAACTTAAAATCCATAAAAAATTGGGAAAAGTTATATTAATTATATTTTTATTATTCTTTATATGTTTAGTAAATTTTACACCGTCTGTCACGAGAGCTTGTATAATGGCAATTTTACAATTATCAGCAAGTATATTATTTAGAAAATCAGATATATATCAAAATCTAGCAATTAGTAGTTTTATAATATTAGCATTTAATCCTTATGCACTTCTTGATATTGGTTTTCAATTATCTTTTGGCGGAACAATTGGAATAATAATATTCTCAAAAAGGTTACAGAATAAAAAAGGTAAACTAAAGGAAACAACTAAAGAAGAAAAGTTAAATATAATAAAATTAGCTCAAAAAATAATAGGAAATATTAAGGAAATGTGTATAGTTACAATATCAGCAAATTTGCTTATAGTTCCAATTATGATGTATCATTTTAATACAATTTCATTTACATTTATAATATCTAATTTACTAGCTGCACCAATTTTAGGAGTAAGTATTATTCTTAGCATGATATTTTTAATATTATTATTCATTTTTAAACCACTTGCTATAATTCTTTCTATATTATTAAATCCAATTTTACAAATATTAATATTAATAGCACAGTTTTCTAGCAAATTACCATTCTCTCAAGTTTTAGTTCCAACGCCAAAAATATGGCAAATCATTATATACTACATTATTTTAGCTATTTTATTTTACAAAAAGAAAGGAATACAAAATATAAACCAAATAGTTGAAAATACAAATAAAATTAATAAATCTAAAATATCTATCAATAAAAATAAAGTAATTATTTTTTTAATTTTTCTTATTATTCTTCCGTATATAATTTCAATTTTTCCAAGCAACAAATTAATTATTAACTTTATAGATGTAGGTCAAGGTGATAGTACGCTAATACAAACACCATATAATAAAACAGTTTTAATTGACGGTGGGGGAAGCGAAACAGGTAGTTTTGATGTAGGTGAAAAAACACTAATTCCATATCTATTAGATAAAGGAATTATGAAAATAGATTACATTATATTTTCACATTTTGATGCAGACCATTGTGAAGGATTATTAAGCGTAATGGAAGCACTAAAGGTAAATAAGGCTATTATTGGTAAACAAGAAAAACTATCTGAAAATTATAATAGTTTTATTAATATAGCAAAAAAGAAAAAAGTAGAAATAATTACTGTACAAGCTGGTGATAAAATTCAAATAGATAAAAGCTGTTCAATAACAATTTTATTCCCAGAAGAAGATTTAATAAGTACTAATTCATCAAACAATAATTCTGTAGTGGCAAAATTTGCATATAAACTAAACAATTCACAAGAGTTTAGCATGTTATTAACAGGTGATATTGAAGAAGTTGCGGAAAAAAGATTAATTGAAAAGTATAAGATAAAAAATGAAAATATATTGAATTCAACTATTCTAAAAGTAGCACATCATCGGTTCAAAAACTTCATCAATAAAAGAATTTCTTAACCTAGTAAAACCAAAGATTGCACTTATTGGAGTAGGGGAGAAAAACACCTTTGGACATCCAAATCAGCAAACACTAGAAAATTTAATGCAATTACGGTTGTAACATATACAGAACAGATTTATCAGGAGAAATAACAATTATAATAAATAATAAACGGAAAACTAAAATTGAAAAGAAAGCTGAAATAATATGAATGATTTGTAAATATCATTGGTAAAAGAGCTATTTTGTGATATAATAGAGCAGATGAAAAAAACAGGAAGGAAACAAAAATGATTTCAAAATATTCAAATCAAAAGGAAAAATTAAATATAGAAGAAATAAACCAAGCAGCCGAAGAAATAAAAAAGGGAAATTTAGTATTATTTCCAACAGAAACTGTATATGGAATTGGTGCAAATGCTTTGGATGAAAAAGCAGTAAAAAACATATTTGTAGCCAAAGGCAGAGCACAGGATAATCCATTAATTGTACATGTTTCAAACTTAGAAATGGTTAACAAAATAGTAGATAACATAAGCCCAATAGAAAAAAGACTAATAGAAAAGTTTTGGCCAGGCCCATTAACCATTATATTTATAAGAAAAAGCAAAGATATAATACCAGATGTTGTAACTGCTAATTTAGATACTGTTGGAATTCGTATGCCAAGTAATGAAATAGCAAAACAATTAATAGAAAGGTCAGGATTACCAATAGCAGCACCTAGTGCAAATGTATCCGGAAGGCCAAGTGGAACAAAGGTAGAAGATATCATTTCAGAATTAGACGGAAAAGTGTCATATATATTAGATGGTGGTTCTACAGATATAGGATTAGAATCTACCGTTATTAAAGTAAATGAAAATAAAATTGACATTTTAAGACCTGGAAAAATCACAAAAGAGCAGCTAGAACAAGTAGCAAAAGAAGTAGATGTTGATAAACATGTTTTAGGTCAAGTTGAAAAAAATGAAATAGTAGCATCTCCAGGAATGAAGTATAGACATTATGCACCAAATACTAAATGTATGATGATATATAGTGAAAATAAAAGTAAATTAATATCAGAGATAAATAATGTAACAAAAGAGTTGCAAGAAGAAAATAAAAAAGTATTAGTATTAGGAAGTAAAAATAATTTAGATAAATACATATCAAAAAATAAATGGAACATGGGTGAAACTTTAGATGAGATAGCAAAGAACATTTTTACACTTTTAAGAAAGGTCGATAAAGAAAACGTTGATTTAGTAGTTATAGAAGGAGTGGGAGAAAAAGGTTTAGGTCTAGCAATTACTAATCGCCTTATCCGTGCTTGTGCATATAATTATAAAAAAATTGAATAAAAATTACCAAAAATTCTCATACTAAAAATAAACAAAAATGCAGTTATAGTTTTGTTGTAACTAAAAAGCAGAAAGGACTGAAATAGTATGAGAAAAGGTTGGATATTTGCACTTGTTTTTGCAATAATTATATTATTTGCGTTAGGTATATTCATAGGTGTATACACTTATCAGAGAGGAAAAATTCAAGATAGCATTAAAATAAATAAACAGCTAGCACTACAAGATGAAGATCAAAATGATGAATCTAATCAAATGATTTTAACTTCCAGTATAGAAGAAAAAACATCTCCTAATTGCACAATTGTAGAAAAGCAATATTTTAAAGGTTGTGACCATTTAATAAAGGATATTAAAGAAATACCAGAAGAATTAATTAATTCAACAGAGGAGCAAATAAAAGAAAAATATGCAGACTGGAAGTTAGAAAGTTTTGCAAATAACCAGATAATTGTATCCCAAGAAAAAGAAGGATATTGCGATAAACATTATGTAGTTAGAGAACATAACGGATTGATAGGAATATATACTTTAAATGAAAATAAAGAAGAGACATTTAAAGAAGATACTGAAATTGCAACTAGATATTTATCAGATGAAGACATAGAAAAACTTGAAAGTGGAATTTCAGTAATAGGGGATGACCAATTACACAATGTTTTAGAAGATTTTGAATAGACAAAGTAAAAGTATTGCTTAACAATAATTATGTGCCTAATAAAGCCATTTATTGCAAAACAATACTTATTATTATAAAATTAGTTTGTAAATTTAATGAAGTGTATTTAAAGCAATCTGTATAACTAATAAATAATTCTTTTTAATTGTTAATTTTCAAGTTTTCCTTTTTCAAATATCCCTGTTTATAAAATGTAATATAATACATTAAAAGAGAGAAAACAGTAGCAATCATTGCCAAATAATAAATCCATAAATCAAATTGAGGAAGCGGTGCTACTGAGTTTCCTGGGCCTTCAGCAATATTATTCCAATACCTGATACCAAATGAACAAACAATAGCTATATAAAATAATACTGTAGATAATTTACCATACCATTTACTAGATACTACAAGTTCTTTTCCATATAGGAAAGATGCACCTGCTATCATAGCAGCCTCTTTTAAAGCAACAACTACAATCATCCAAAATGGAATAATATTTTTAAAAGTAAGTGCAATAAGTACAGAAATTTGAGTTGCTTTATCTGCTAATGGGTCTATTAATTTACCAAAGTTAGTAATAAAATTAAATTTTCTAGCAATAAATCCGTCTAACACATCAGTTAATCCTGATATAGTTAAAAATATAAATGCTAAAAGATAATTATCTATTACAATAAAGTAAATTATAAATGGAATCAAAAAAAATCTTGATATCGTTAACACATTAGGTATATTCTTTGCCATAGTTATTTCTCCTCATATTTTTATATATTAAATTTTAATTTTTCTTCTTCTACATTAACTGTAACTGTTTCGTTATTAGATAATTCATCACGTAAAATCATATCAGAAAGTTCATCTTCCAAATATCTTTGAATTGCTCTTCTTAAAGGTCTAGCACCATATTTTAAATCAGTACCCTTTTCTAATAAAAACTTTTTAGCATCTTCTGATACAATCATAGTAATATCTTTATCAGCCAAAGCTTTTTTAGTGTCCTCTAACATCAAATCAACAATCTTTAATAATTGTTCATTATTTAATTGTTCAAATACAACTATTTCATCAACTCTGTTTAAAAATTCTGGTCTAAAGGTTTCTTTTAAGCTATCCATAATTTTACTTTGATTAATTCTACTTCCACCAAAACCAATTGAATTAATATTTTGATTAGAACCTGCATTTGAAGTCATAATTATAATGGTATTTTCAAAATTAACAGTATTTCCTTGACTATCTGTTAAACGTCCGTCATCTAATACTTGAAGTAAAATATTAAATACATCTGGATGAGCCTTTTCAATTTCATCTAATAAAACAATAGAGTATGGATTTCGTTTTACTTTTTCTGTTAATTGACCAGCATCATCATAACCAACATATCCTGGAGGAGAGCCAATTAACTTAGAAGTAGAATGACTTTCCATATATTCAGACATATCAATACGAATAATAGAATTTTCATTTCCAAACATTTCGTAACTAAGTGCTTTAGCAAGCTCTGTTTTACCAACACCAGTAGGACCTACAAATATGAAAGAAGGTGGTCTTCTAGTACTTTTTAAACCTGCTCTATTACGACGAATAGCTCTTGATACTGCCTCTACAGCAGCCTCTTGACCAACTACTCGCTTGTGTAAATTAGTTTCTAAGTTTAAAAGCTTTTGTGTTTCAGCTTCTGTAATTTTTTTAACTGGAATTTTAGTCCAGTTCTCAATTACTTCTGCAATATCTTGAATAGTTAAACTTTTTAATTTCATTTTTTCATTCAAACTATCGATTTGTTCAATTAAACTACACTCTTTTGATTTAAGTTCCGCAGCCTTTTTATAATCTTCAGTAGAATCTGCAAGAGCAGCTTCCTCTTTTTCTTCCTGAACAGCTTTTAATTTATTTTTTAGTACCTCTAATTGATATAGTTCTTTATTATTTAGGTTAATTCTAGAACATGCTTCATCTAAAATATCAATTGCTTTATCTGGTAAAAACCTATCATGAATATATTTTTCAGACATTATAACAGCCTGTTTAATAACATCATTTGAAATTTTTACTTTATGATAATCTTCATAATATTTTTTAATACCCTCTAGAATGTCAATTGAATCTGTTACAGAAGGCTCTTCAACAATAATTGGTTGAAATCTTCTTTCTAATGCAGTATCTTTTTCAATATATTTGCGATATTCTTTTAAAGTAGTAGTTCCAATTAATTGAATTTCCCCATTAGATAAAGAAGGCTTTAAAATATTTGCGGCATTCATAGAATGTTCTGCATCACCTGCACCAATAATATTGTGAATTTCATCAATAACTAAAATAATATTACCTAAAGATTTACACTCATCAATAAGACCTTTCATACGAGCTTCAAATTGACCTCTAAATTGAGTACCAGCTATCATAGCAGTCATATCGATTAAGTAAACCTCCTTATTAAGCAACTTAGCAGGAACCTTTCCATTAGCTATTTTAATGGCTAATCCTTGCGCAATAGCTGTTTTACCAACACCAGGTTCACCAATCAAACATGGATTATTTTTACTACGACGATTTAAAATTTGAATCATCCTCTGAATTTCTTTATCTCTACCAATAACCATATCTAACTGACCATTTTTAGCCTTCATAGTAAGATTGGTACCATAAGTATCTAATACTTTTTTGCGCTTATCCTTTTTTACCTTTACTTTTTTCTTCTCACCAGAATTAGAAGAATTATTTAGATCTCCGTCATCATCATCGGATTTATTGGCCATACCAGAAAAAATCGAACCTAAAGGGATGGCAGCGCCAAACTGAATAGGACTTTCATTTCCATCAAAATCCTCAAATTCTTCTGGGTCAATATTATTAATTTGTTCTGATAGTGCATCAATATCAAGGTTTTTGGTTAAATCAGATACCATACTTTCCAATTGTTTAGTCATATCATTCAAATCTTTTTCAGAAAGATTAGCTTGACTCATTAAAGAACTAATTGGATTAATACCTTGCTTCTTAGCACAATCATAACAATATCCTTCAATTTTTGTCTGACCATTATTATCTTTTTTATTAATAAAAACGACAGCTTGATTTTTATTACAAATTGAACATAACATAAATTTCTATATAACTCCATTTCATATATATTATATGTCAAAAATTTCATATTAAAAATATTTGACAAATATAATTCAATACAATATATCATACTGCAAAACACACGATAAGTCAATGTTATAAAAGAAAGTTTACACAAACATTAAGAAAAATTTAATAGTAAAAACATTAAATAATAGAAAAATATACTAAATTATGATAAAAATGTAAAGAAACTTTACATAA
>CANRPQ010000046.1 GCA_947632525.1 uncultured Clostridia bacterium | reverse complement strand
AAAAAAATAAAATATTAAAAAAGGAGAAGCATGGAAAAACAAAAAAATAAATCTGTACAAGAATGGCTTCCTTTTCAACAAATATTAGACAATGGAATAATTAAATTAAAAGATAATACATATATCAAAATAATAAAAATAAAACCTATTAACTTTAATTTAAAATCAGAATTAGAAAAAGAAGCTATTTTAAATTCATATAAATTATTTTTAAAAACCTGTAATTTTAATTTTCAAATATTAATTCAAAGTAATAAGGAAGATTTAAGTAAACATATTAAAGCCGTCAATGAGAATTTAATCAATGAAGATAATTCAATTCAAGAAATTTCTAAAAAATATATCCAGTATATTAAAAATTTAAATCATGATAAAAAATCATCCTCTAAAAATTTTTATATTATTATAAAATATAATAATCAAAATAAAGAAATAAATAATTTTGAAGATTATGCAATAGAAGATTTAAATGATAAATATTTTAAAATAAAAGATTGTTTATCAAGATGTGGTAATATTGTTACTGATTTTAATAACAAAAAAGAAATTATATTAATTTTATTTTCTTTTTTAAATACTAGAATTTATTTTAATCAAAATTAAAATAATTAATAAATATAAAAAAGAAGGTGAGAACATTTTATATAATAAAATATTAGAAATAATACAAAAGAAAATAAATACAGTACAAAGGAAAAAAGATAATAAAAATGATTTTTTAAAAGGAATTATAACTGAAAAAGATGAAATTGCCCCTTCATATATTAATTTGTCAAATCCAAAATATATTGAAATCGATAATAATTATTATTCAACATTAATTATTGTAAATTATTTTAGAGAGCAAACAGAATTAATTTTAAAATCTATTATTGACACCAATATTAATTTAAATATTTCTATATTTTATGAAAAACAAGATAGTTATAAAACAATTAGAGATTTAACATATCACATCGGAAATGTAGGAGTAGATTTAAAAACTAATAATCAAAATAGGCAAGATATTGACATTGCAGCATTTACATATAATGATGCAAAATATATTAGAAAAGAAATGCAAGTAAATAATGAAGAATTATACTTTTTATATATTTACATAACTACATTTTCTAATGATTTAAAAAACTTGGAATATTTATTAAATAAACTAGAGGGAATTTTACAAAGTAAAGGAATGCAAACAAGAAGAGCATATTTTAGACAAGAACAAGCATTTTTAACAGCATTACCACTAATGAATAATTCTTTAGATTTAAAACAAGCAGCAAAAAGAAATGTTTTAACCAGTGGACTAGTTGCAACATATCCATTTATTTCTTCAGCAATATTTGATGAAGAAGGAATCTTTATAGGTACAAATATTTATAATAATTCATTAGTATTTATAGATAGATATAATTCTAACCGATATAAAAATGCAAATATATGTATTTTTGGAACAAGTCGGCGCAGGAAAATCTTTTTATACAAAATTATTAATTTTAAGGAATAGGCTAATTGGCATAGATCAATATGTTATTGATCCAGATAGAGAATATGGAAATTTATGTGAAACTCTCAAAGGAACTTTATTAAAAATAGGACCAGGTTCTAATACATATATTAATGTGTTTGACATCAGGAAAGAAAGTATTGAAGAAGATGGACAAGGATATCTAGCAAATAAAATAAGTAAATTAATTGGATTTTTTAATTTAATATTTGGAAATTTAAATGAAGAAGAAAGGGCAATATTAGAAGAAAAAATCATAAAATTGTATAATAAAAAAGGAATTACTTTCGATGATGAATCTCTATATAAAAAAGATGAAAATAAAATCACAATAAAACCAATTTTTAAAGATACTTATGATATGCCCATTTTAGAAGATTTTTATAATTTATTAGGAGAAGATGAAAATACAAAAAAATTTCAAATTAAATTAATTCCATTTGTAAAAGGTTCCTTAAAATTTTTTAATAATTATACAAATGTAGAATTAAATAATTCTTTAATAATAGCAGACGTATATGAATTAGGTGAAGATAATTTAAAATATGGAATGTATTTATTTATTGAATTATTTTGGGATAAAATAAAAAAAGATAGAACACAAAAAAAGGCTATTTACTTAGACGAGATTTGGAGATTAATAGGTGTTACTTCGAATAAAGATGTAGCAAGTTTTATTTACAAAATATTTAAAACTATTAGAAAATATGGAGGAAGCAGTGTAGCAATTACACAGGATATATCTGATTTGTTTAGTTTAGATTCGGGTGTATATGGAAAAAGTATTTTAAATAATTCTGAAATAAAAACATTTTTCTCTTTAGAAGAAGAAAATATTAAAGTGCTAGAACAATATACAAATTTATCAGAAAAAGAAAAGATAGAAATAAAATCACTAAAAAGAGGAGAATGCTTAATGTTTATTGGAGAAGAACATATTTTAACAAAAATAGAAGCAGCAGATTTTGAAAAAGAAATTATTAATGGAGGTACAAAAAATGAAAAAAATAATTACAGCAATAGGAAATAAAAATTTAAATCAAAAATTAAAGCAAGAAAACACAATTAATGTAATAGGTGAAGATATACAATATAGAGAAGGTATATTAGAAGTTTTAAAAGAAAATGAAGATATAGACTTTTTAATATTGAGTGAATTATTGTCTGGGCAAATAGAATTTAAACAATTAATAGATGAAATAAAAAAAATAAATAATAATATTCAGATAATTATATTCTTAGAAAAAAATAATAGAGAATTAGAAAATTATTTGTATGCAAAAGGAATATGTTATATTTTTTATAATAATCAAATATCAATATCAGAAATAATTCGATTAATAAATGATGAAAATAAAAACTCGAATCAAGAATTAAAAAGGGAAGTAGAGAAGCTAAAACAAATATTATTAGAAAAAGAAGAAATTAATAATTTTAATAATAATAAAAATAAATTAATAAAAAAAATACAAAATAAAATAAATCAAAAAAATAATTTAAAAGAAAAATATAGAGAAGAAATAAATAAAAATACTTCAAATATAATTTGTGTCAGTGGAACTAGCGGAGTGGGAAAAAGTATTTTTTCTATTAATTTAGCAAAATCCTTTATGGATTATAATAATAAAATATTAATTATTGATTTTGATATTTTAAACAATAGCTTACATACTATTTTAGGAATAAAAAAATATCCAGAAAAAATTAAAAATAAAATAAAAAATAATAATTTATTAAATGAAATTAAAATAGAAGATTTAATTATAAAAATAAATTCAAAAATAGATTTAATTTCAGGAATTAATTTATTATTTGATTCAAAATATCAAATAAGTAGTACAAAAATTAAATTAATATTAACAAAATTAAAAGAAAAATATGAAAAAATTATTATAGATACTTCATCAGAATGTTTTTTTGATTATACAAAGGAAATTTTTAAAAATAGTAATATAAATATATTTATTACTGAAGCAAATTTAACAGATATTAAAAAATCAAAAAAATTATTAAATATTTATATTAATGAATGGCAAATTCCTAAAAATTATTTTAATATTTTATTTAATAAATATAATAATAATTCAATTGATATTTCCATTTTAAAAAATATTTTTTCCGAATTTTCAATTCTAGGAAAATTAGAATTTAATCCAAAATATAATTTATTAATAAATAAAAATGATAAAAGTACATTAGAAAAAAATATAAAAAAAGAATATTTAAAAATTAATCAAAATTTATTAAATCAAAATAAAAATTTAAATTCAAAAATATCAAAAAATAATTTTCTAAAAATATTACCCAATATTATTAAAAATAAATATAATTAATAAATTATCTAATAAACACTAACTATATTAATTTTAATAATTAATCTTAAAAAATAAAAATCTAAAAGAAAGGAGATCGTATAAACACGTTCGTTATACGAGAAAGAATAATGGAAGAATTAACAAGTGAAAAACAAGATTTAGAACAAAATATAAATAATAAAGAATTAAATTCAAATGAACTAGTAACGAAAGAAGATCAAAAAAACTTTTTAGATACAACATTAGGAAAAGTAGTAAACACTGCAATAGATTTAGGATTAAGGTGGGCTTTACCAGATTTTATAGAAAATCAGGTAATTGAAGTAAAAGATAGTTTAATTCAAGGAGGACTAAAAGAGGGTATTGATAAAGCAATTGATAGTGCAGTTGAATTAGGAAAAAGTGTAACAGGAATTTTTACAGGAAAATTTGAAAATATTTCTCAAGCACAAAATGCAATTAAAAATGGTGGAATTATAGACGGAGTTTCTAATGCAATAGATTCTGCATTATCATTTACTACTAAAAAAGGATTAATAAAAAATAATGTTGCAAATGTTATTAGGCAAGGCAAAAATGTAATTTTAGATAATGTAGCAAATAATATAGAAACTGAATTTGTGAGTCAATTAGATAGTATAGAAAAATTAGGAAAATATGAAAATAATTGGAGAAAATATTATCAAGAACAAGATTTTAATGGAATGGAAAGAGAATATGAAAAAATAAAAGATAAATTAAAAGAAATTTTACCTTTAGAAACTACATTGAAACAAGCGAGAGAAATAGAAAATCTACATTTGTTGATAAAAAATAATGGACATCAATTTAATTTAACAGAAGAACAATTACAATTAGCAGGAATGTTAACAAATTAATATAAATAAAAATCAATTTAATATGGTTACATAATTTTTATAAAAAACATAAAAATAATATAAAAAATATAATAAAAATAAATTTAAAAAAACCTATAAAAAATAGGCTAAAAATATAAATAAAAAAGTAAGTAAAATAGCTATATTTTCTTACTTTTTTATCATTTTTTACTTGCATATTTTTTTGTGTTTTAGTATAATAAAACTGTATTAAAAACAAGGGAGAATCAAAATATTAATAACAAAATTATTTTGATAAAACACCTAGAAGAAAGGAAAACGAAATGGAAGAAAATAACGAAAAAAGAAATGACGGAAAAATTATAGAAAGAGATATCGATAAAGAAATGCGTACAGCCTATATCGACTATGCAATGAGCGTTATTGTATCAAGAGCACTTCCTGATGTAAGAGATGGTTTAAAACCAGTACATAGAAGAATTTTATATTCTATGTATGAAGACGGAATCACTTCTGATAAACCATATAGAAAATGTGCAAATACAGTAGGTTCAGTTTTAGGTAGATATCATCCACATGGAGATGCATCTGTATATGATGCTATGGTAAGATTAGCACAAGATTTTACACAAAGATATACTTTAATTGATGGTCATGGTAACTTTGGATCTATTGACGGTGATCCAGCTGCTGCAATGAGATACACAGAAGCAAGAATGGCAAAAATTGCTGAAACTATGCTTACAGATATCGAAAAAAATACAGTAGACTTTATGCCAAACTATGATGATCGTTTACAAGAACCAACCGTATTACCTGCTAAAATACCAGCTTTATTAGTTAATGGTTCTTCAGGTATTGCTGTAGGTATGGCAACAAATATTCCACCACATAATTTAACAGAAGTTATAGACGGAATTATAAAAATTATAGATGAAGATAATGTTACTGATGAACAATTAATGGAAATTATAAAAGGTCCAGACTTCCCTACAGAAGGTGTTATTTTAGGATTAGAAGGAATAAAACAAGCATATACAACTGGTAGAGGAAAGATTACAGTTCGTGGCGAATGTGAAATTGAAGAAATGAGTAATAATAAGCAAAGAATTATTATTACCTCTTTACCATATCAAGTAAACAAGGCAAAGCTAATTGAAGTAATGGCAGGTCTTGTAAAAGAAAAGAGAATTGAGGGTATTTCTGAAATTAGAGATGAATCAGACAGAGAATGTAAAGTAAGAATTGTTATTGAATTAAAAAGAGATATTAATGCTCAAGTTATTTTAAATCAATTATACAAACATACTCAATTACAAGATACTTTTGGAATTATTATGCTTGCCTTGGTAGATGGACAACCTAAAATTTTAACATTAAGACAATGTTTAGATAATTACATAGATCATAGGAAAGTTGTAATTCTTAGAAGAACACAATTTGAATTAGACAAAGCTCTTGCTAGAGCACATATTTTAGAAGGATTAAAAATTGCATTAGACAACATAGATGAAGTAATTGAAATTATTCGTAATTCTTATGATGATGCAAAAGAAAGGTTAATGGAAAGATTTAAGCTTTCTGAAATACAAGCACAATCTATTCTAGATATGAGATTAAAAACATTATCTGGCTTACAAAGAGAAAAGATTGATGAAGAATATAATGAATTAATGAAATTAATTGAACACTTAAGAGAGATACTATCAAGTGAAAGATTAGTTTATGATGTTATTAAAGAAGAATTGTTAGAAATTAAAGAAAAATACGGTGATGAAAGAAGAACAAAAATCGTTGCAGCAGAAGGAGAAATAGACATAGAGGATTTAATAAAAGAAGAACAAACTGTTATTACTTTGACACATTTTGGATATGTTAAAAGAATGCCAATAGATACATATAAGAGCCAAAAACGTGGAGGAAAAGGAATTACAGGATTAGCAACTAGAGAAGACGATTTTGTAAAACAAATATTTACAGCTTCTACTCATGATACATTATTATTCTTTAGTAATAAAGGAAAATTATATCGCTTGAGGGGATATGAAATACCAGAAGCAGGAAGAACAGCTAAGGGAACAGCAATTGTAAATCTATTAAGATTAGATGCAGGAGAAAAAATTTCTGCTGTTATACCTATTACGAATTTTGCAGATGGAAAATATCTATTAATGGGAACAAAACAAGGATTTATAAAGAAAACACCATTAACTGAATTTGATTCTAATAGAAAAACTGGTTTATTATCTATTACTTTAAGGGAAGACGATGAGCTAATAGATGTTCGTTTAACAGATGGACAAGATGACGTAGTATTAGTAACAAGTGGAGGAATTTGTATTACATTTAATGAAAAAGATGTTAGACCTATGGGAAGAACTGCACAAGGCGTCATAGGAATTCGTTTAGACGATGGTGATTTCGTTATTGGTATGGAATCTATTATTGAAGGAAATAAAAATGCAACATTATTAGCAATTACCGAAAATGGATTTGGAAAAAGAACTGAGCTAGAAGAATATAAAGTACAAAAAAGAGGTGGAAGAGGTGTAATGACTTATAAGATTACACCAAAAACAGGAAACATTATAGGCATTCGTATAGCCACAGATGATGAAGATGTTATGCTAATTACTGAAAATGGAACTATAATTAGATTAAAAGTAAAAGATATTAGCGTTTTAGGAAGAGCGACACAAGGAGTTACATTAATGAGAACAAATGAAGGAAAAGTTGTTAGCATAGAAACAATTGATCAACAAGAAAATAATTACGATGAAGAACAATAATATAAAAAATAAAAGAACTACTCTAAAGTAGTTCTTTTTATGTTCTTATATAAATTTTAAAAATTTATTTATAATTTTAATTATTTATAAATCTAATATCTTCACCAAAAAAATAACAAATATTATAATTACCAACTATTCTAGAAACTATTCTCTCATCATAATTTTCAAATAATGATTGTAAACTTAAGTTAGTAGATATAATAGTTTTAGTTGCTTTTTTGGTATTTAACAATCTAGAATTTAAAATATTAAACAATTCAGAAGATTTTATATTATTAATTCCTTCTGTCCCCAAATCATCTATAATTAATAAATCTACATTTAATAAATAATCATAAAAATCTTTAGAAACATTAGATCTTCCGAAAGTGATAATCAATAACTGTATCTAACATGACTGAAGCAGTATGATAAAGCACAGTTTTTCCTTTTTTTAATAATTCATTAGCTATACAACTAGATAAAAATGTTTTACCTAATCCGGTTTTTCCAGTAAATAATAGATTTTTATTTTCGATGTCATCAAAATTATCTATAAAATCATGACAAATTTTGATAATTAATTTCATATTTTCCCTTGGTGAAATATCAGAGTTATACTTATCAATATTTGCTTTATCTGAATACACAAAAAGATTAAGAGTTTCAAAGTTCTGCTTTTTAAGTGCACTCATATTAGATTTATTATATTCTATATCATAAATTCTTTGCTTTAAGCAATTGCACATTCTGGTTTGGTTATTTTCGGTAATATAACCAGTATCAGAACATTTAGAACACTCATAATGTGGGTGAATTAATTCTGCCTCTTTTCCAATAGATTTTAAAATAGCATCTTTTTCTTTTTTTAAAGCATCTATTTTAACGTTTAAATTAGAAACTAATTCTTTATCGCCATTTTGAGAAATTTCTTTCATTGTAGATATCGCTAAAGTGTTTATTTTTTTATCAATTTCAAGCAAATCAGGAAATTTCTCATATAAATCTTGTTTATATCTATTAGCAGTATCTTCCGCATTTTTTCTTTTTTTATCATATTCAATTAATAGAGATTTTAAAGTAGTATTATCCAAAATAACCTCCCATTGATAATTAAAATATTATTTAGACTATGATTTCTTATTGGCATATATACTATTTAAATTATCATATTTTCTTTGATCATATCTTTGATAGCTATTTTTATTTTCTAATTCTTTTAAATTTTTATTTTTCTGTTTTATTTCAAGAAGGAATTTATTAACTTGCTCAGCAGAATTAAATCCTCTATCATGCCAATCTACAATTAATTTATCGATATAATCAAAGCTTGGGTTTACCTTAGAAGTGGTTCTTTTTAAAGCAATTTCAATTATATCAAAAGAATATCCAAAATCAATAAACCATTTTTCAATATAAGCATATTCATATTGAGTTAATTGTCTAGATAAACCTAATTTTTTAGAAATCATATTTGCAAGTTTATTTAATTTTTCTTGCTTTTCATAATATTGATCTAAATCATTAAAACTTTTAATTTGATTTTTAAACCACGCATCTGCAACAGCTTGTACATAATTTCTATGAAGAGCTGATTTATCAAAGCAGTACTGAAATAAAGCAATCATTACTTCATCTTCAAATTTATATTTTTTAAACCATAACTCAATATCTGGATACCAAGAAGTAGGCATTAAACCAGAAAAATATCTATTATTAATATATTCAATCGTTTTCGCCCTTTTTTGACTCTCAGCAGATTTTTGTATTTGTTCAGCAGATAAAGCAACTTTTGGCTTATATAATTGATGAAGTTCCTTTTCTTGCAAATTATTAATTATATATCCAGTATTTTTTCTAGTAAAAACACCTTGATCTTCCCAATATTTCATGCCGTCTTGAATAACTTTTAAAGAAACTCCTAATTTTTTACATAAATCATTTACTTTAATATCTTTATCATATTTAGAAAGAAATAAAATATATAAATAAATTTTAATATAATCACCATTTGCCTCTGGCAAATATTCTGTAAAAAATATATCTGGCAAAGAGGTATTTGAAAATATAGGTAGTGAATCATTTTGTTCTAGTTTCATAGAAATTCCCCCAATATTAGCTTTTGTCAAATTATATCATTTTTTTATACAATTTACAATAAATTAACAAAACTTTGTATCAATAAA
>CANRPQ010000045.1 GCA_947632525.1 uncultured Clostridia bacterium | reverse complement strand
CAGTAATTTATACTGTAGTGCTTTTTAATGTTTAGAGATTTCACTTATCTTTCTTTTCCTGGTCAATCAGCTTTTTAAGCCTGATAGCATTTACCATAATAAATAAAATCCACACTATCACGTTTAATGCAGACATAATAAATATTGATACCATATTTTTTGTAGCATACAAGACATAATGACCAGAAAGAAAAAAAACTGCAAGCAATCCCAGGAGTATAAGCATAACTCCCTCTTTTTTTGTCTTAGGTTTCATAGGTATTATCCAAAGTAGCATAATACAATCGAGTCCTAGTGTTGCTATAATTGCCACAATACCCACAATCTCCAACATTTTAATTCCCTCCTGTAAAAAATTATTTTTAAATTTTAGCCTATATATAAACCTGCAAAACAGGATAAAAAGAAATTAATACATGTATTATACCATATTCTTACCACTTTTGCAATTAAAAAGGCACTCAAGTAGTATTGAATGCCTATTTATTATTATTTGTTTAAATGTTGATTTGTCTCTTTTTCTTCATTATATCTTTCTATAAAATATAATGGTCTATGTTTTCCTTCATTAAAAGCTCGTCCTAAATATTCACCTATTACACCTAGGAATATTAACTGAATGCCCCCTAAAAATAATATTACTACCATGGTAGACGCATATCCTGGAACATCTACTCCTGTTGCAATTGTTTTAATTATTATAAATATCATATATATAAATCCAACTAAAGATACTAGAATTCCTATAATTGCTGCCCATCTTAAAGGTGAAGTAGTAAATGAAGTAATACCATCTATAGATAGGTTTATTAAATTTTTGTAATTCCATTTTGTTTTTCCTGCTGCTCTAGAGTCTCTATCATATAATATTTCTTTTTTATTATAGCCAATCCAGCTAAATAATCCTTTTGTGTAACGTTGTGATTCTCGTATTGATTTTAATGCTTCTACACAGCGTCTATCTAGCAAACGAAAATCGCCTGTATCTTTTTGGATTTCAATTCTAGTGAATCCTTGTAATACTTTATAATACATTTTAGATGTAAACTTTTTTAGCCATGTTTCGCCGTCTCTAGATTTTCTTTTTGCATAAACGTCATCATATCCTTCTTCCCAGTATTTAATCATTTCTGGTATTAACTCTGGTGGGTCTTGCAAGTCTGCATCAATAATTACAACAGCATCACCTTTGCAATAATCTAATCCTGCAATCATTGCTGTTTCTTTTCCAAAATTTCTAGATAGATTAAGATAACAAATTCTTTTATCTTTTTGTCTTAATTCTTGCATGATTTGTAATGTTTTATCTTTACTTCCGTCATTTACTAATAGTACTTCGAAATCATAATTTGAATTTTCGTCCATTAAAGTTTTTAGCCTATCATATAACATATTTAGTACCTCTTCTTCATTATAAGCAGGTACTAATATTGTAATTAATTTCTTTTTATTTTCGTCCATTTGTTTCCTCCTTGTTACATTATAGTTATATCATATTTTTGTATTTTAGTAAATAGCTTAGTAAATCTTAGCATTATTTATTAATCTATATGTTTTGCATATATTACATTCTTTACAAATTGATGTTTTACCGTCAAATATTAATTTTATTGTATTAATAAAATCATCCTCTTCATCTATTAAGTGAATTTCTATTTTTTCTGGTAATAGAGTTAATAAAGTATTTAATGCAAGGTCGTTGGACGAAAATGAAATATCTGATAAATATTTTGCGCTAAAAATATTATCTGAAATAGATACTATACTTTTGTTATCATCTAGTATAATTGATTCTCCATTCATATAAATAAGATGTAGTAATTTACATCCTGCTGGTTTAGAATCCACGTATATTCTAAGCAGATTAATAAATTCATTGTACTCTTTTTCTATAATGAATTGATTAACTGCTGTATCAATAACATTATCTAAATAGCTTATATATTCTTTTAATCTAAAATGTACAAATCCGTCTAAAATCATAGATTTGTGCTCTTTTACATATATATTAACTGCATTTTCTACTATTTCTTTTCTATTTTTTTCTTTAACTTTTATTTGTGTTTTTGAAGTTTCTTCTATTACATATCCACTTTCTATTATTTCAGAACAGTTGTAACAAATTTGAATTCTTTCATATTCATCAAAATAAAAGTAATTATAGTTTATCATTTGTCTAATTAATTCTTTTTCATAAAATTCTAATATAACCTCTGTAATTAGCTCTTGTAAGAAGCATAAAAAAGATTCTTCGTCTTTTCCTTTATAGTGAATAATTACATTTTTATATATTTTGAACTCATTTTTTGAATAGATTAAGTCTTCAAAGTTAATTTCTTTAATTCTATTTAGTAGATAATCTAAAATATAATTGTTATTTGTTTTTATGCAAAATAATTTCATTACAAGATGTTTCCCCTTTCTATATTTAAGTATTATCTACTAAATTTCTTTAGATATACATATTTTATTCTGTAATGGATTAAATGGTAACATGTTCTTATTAATAATCTATTCCGTCTAATCCTTTTTTTAAATTATATACATGCTTATACCCCATGTCTTGCAATATTTCTTGTGCTTTTTTACTTCTACTACCAGAAGAGCAATATACAATTATTGTTTCATCTTTATTTACTAGAATTTTTTGAGCATCTTTTTTAATGTCATATAAACAAAGAAATTGGCTGCAAGGAAGATGTCCTTCTTCATATTCCTGCTTGCTTCTTACATCTAATAAAATTGTTGTTGGATTTTCATTTATCATTTGTTTTGCTGTTTTATAATCAATTTCATTACTTAACATACTTCTATATAAAATTCTTTTTAATTTTTCTAACATTTTTCATTCCCTCTTATTATTTGTTTTTATCGTTTTTTTATTCAAAAAAAATACTCATATAATATTATATGAGTATTGTCGATTTTTTGTTTATTTTGTTTTATTTTTACCTTTTTCTTTTTCACTATTGGTAGCAAGTTCTTTTTCCTTAATGGCTGTAACAATTGTAATTACTATTACATAAATTGCTAATCCAATTGGTGTTGCTAAACGATTAATTGGTATTCTAGAAATTGCTAAGATGCTTAAATATACAGCTTCTGACGCTAATATTGATAATACATATACCACTATTGTTTTTATAATTCCAATCTTTTTAAAACGGATTATTGTATAAACTAATACAATAACACTGGTGATTGATAATGGTATTATATATGGCGTTATTATACTAGATAATTTTATATTTGGTTGATATGTAACTTTGATGTCTTCCTTTTTGTTTTCTATTTCATATTTTTCGTTAATTTTGGTGTTAAGTTGGTCTACTTTTTCATCTATGTTTTCTACATCTTGTGAAACAGTAAGAGTAAACATATCTCCATAATATTCTACTTGTTGAACTAATATATGATTTTCTCCAAATATTTCTTTTGCAATTTCTTCAACTTCGTTTTTATTATATTCTTTTCCTAGATATACATCAATTTTAACACATTTACTATAAGCAATATCAGGTTTTATACCCATAGTTCCAATAACAATAGCTCCCGCTACAATTATGCAAATTAGAATAGCATAAAATATTTTATTCTTCATAATTCTACCTCTTTTTTTCTATTTAAATTTCAGATAATTTTATATAACTTATTTGTTTTTTTGGGTATCTACTATTAAAGTTCTAGTAATAACTAAATTATATAATACTGTAAGTAATAATCCCCAGAATACTACCATTCCAAAGCTATAAATTGGAAGCCAGCCTGCAAAACACAATACAACTGATGATACAGCTATTGGAATAAATACAAATAACGTTTTTAAAAATGCTTGTTTAAAGTCTTGTGACATCTGAGTCATAGTTTTACTATCATTATTTTTAATTATATTTAGTATATATACTGTAAAAATGTAATCCATAGCAATTGCAATAACAATTCCTATCATTCCTTCCATTGTTAGTATAACGTTTGTATAACGTAATACTACTAATAGCGTAGCAATATATCCAATTAGAGCAATAGAACTAAATACTCCATTCTTTTTGTATTTTACTATTAAGAAAATTATTCCTATTACAATGATTACCCCTATAACAGTTACGGGAATATAAAACATATCTTGCGTAATATCTGATACAACATATCTATTTTCTGAAATAGTATAAGTAAGTGGTAAACTTCCACTATTTAATAATACAGCAATGTTAGAAGCTTCCTTAATATAACTTTGTATAGTTTCATTATCTGTACTACTACTTCCTATTGACATTTGAATTGTTCCTGTAGATATTTCACTTTCAAAATAAGTATTTAATAAAGTAGAGTCATCTATCTTTAATGTTATATTTTTAGTAGTTTCTTCTCCTTCTTCATCTGTTGTTTTTACATATGTATTTGTTATGTCTTTAAATATTTGTGTTCCCTCTTTATTTAATTGAATTGTTAAATAAACCATAGTTCCAGTTGAATTAGCACTATAACCTACTTTTGCATTTTCTACATGGCTATTATTTAATAATATTTCATCATCATCATTTACAACAGTAAATGCACCTTTAATTGCCATATATTGAGCAATTAAGTCTGTGTTACTATTTTCAGGTAATTGAATATATAACTTTCCGTTTTGTTCATCTGCTCTTATGGTGTATTCTGATACACTCATATCTTTTAATCTTTTTTCAATAATTTGTTTTGATTGCTTGTAATTCTCTGCAGTTAAACTTTCTTCTGGGTTAACAGGTATTTCTTTTTTAGTAGTATCTTTTCCTTCTTCCTCTACTACTTTTCCGTCCTTATCATAAATTACGGTATTTTTTGAATCGTCTACCTCTAGCCCTATAATTCTTCCACCTTCTAGGTCCATACCTAATTGATATTCTGGAATAATATTTTCTACAAATTTCATTTTTTGTATAAATATACCCCCAAATGAAATTAGTGAAATTAAAATAATAATTAAAATGACTAGTGTTACTTTTAGTTTTTCTTCTATTCTCACTTTCTTTTCCTCCTATTATTACAATAATTTAGTATCATTAATAATTAATTCAAACCAAATTCCTAAATATTTTGCTGCATATTTGCTCATCATAGTTCTATCCATAAATATTTCGAAATAATCTAATACAGGTGATATTTTTGTATCAATGGTTAAGTCTAAAATTGCTTTTCTGTTTTCCTTGTCCATAATAAAGTTAGAATTTGTTACAGCATAATTAACTTTATCATGTTTATCAAAAGTTGACATATTTTGGTTAACAACCCTATCTCTGTGAACATCAGATTTATCTGCTAATATTAATGCTGCAGAGATATCACTAACTGCCGTTCCAGTTTGTTCATCATGATTGCCAATTGCCATCATGATTTCTGTACAATGATGTAATTCCATTCCCATGTTTTTTAAAATTTGGTAGGCTAAGATTGCACCTGAATGGGCATGATCTACACGGTTTACGCAATTTCCAATATCATGCATATATCCTGCAATTTTAGCAAGTTCTATTCTTTCTTCAGGATAATTTAAAGTTTTTAGCACTTCCCCTGCCCTTTGAGATACAATGCTAATATGCCTAATTGAATGTTCTGTGTAACCTAGGGCATTTAGTTGTTTTTGTGAACTCAAAACTAATTCTTTTACTTCTTCATTTTGTTTCACATCTTCTAATGTTATCAAATTTATTCCTCCTAAGGTTAAGTAGTAAAATTTATCTTGTTAAATTGTACATTAAAATGTAAAAAATAGCAATAATTTTCGAGAATTTCTTCTGAAAATCTTATTGCCATTTTTCGACTTTTTACTATAAAATAAAGTTAATATCCCTTACATCATGTACATTGTAAGCAAATATGCACATTTTTAAAAGTAACTTCTTTCTATTTTATTTTTTTCTTGTATTTAAATTTACACCTATTATACCACCTATAATTCCTGTAATTATTCCTACTATTAGCATAATAAATGAATTTGCAGATAATGAAAATCCTGTTGATGATATACTAGATGCTAGATAGAGAATAATTATGTATATAAGCCCTACAATGCCACCATATAACATTCCATTTTTTTTAATTTTTCTGCTACTAATTGTACTACCACATAATATACTGATTCCTGTAATTGTTAATACTACTGGCACTATTGTAGTTTCAGAAAGTGTTGTATATGTTAATAATAAAGCAAAAATCGTAAGTAATATTATTGAAAGAATAATGGAGAAAGCACATCCTTTTATTATACATAAGCTCTTTTTCTTAAATTCATTCTCTTCTGTAATTACATTTGCTTTGCTTAAGCTTCCTTTTTCCATTTTCCTATAATCCCCCTTATATTTGTTTATTACATTATATGTTGTTTTATTTAAGTTTAGAATAATGAAAAAGGATATTTCATAATAGAAATATCCTCTCTTATTATTGTGCTACATTAGCATTGTTTGTTAATTGGCTATTTTGTTCACTAACTACATTAGCACCTACTGGTACTGCAGTATTAGTATTAGATTCTTGATTACTTATTGTTTGCTGACTATTATCTAAATTATTTGTATTAGTATTGGCTGGTGCTGACGTATCTACTGTATTATTAGTCATTGCATTATTTGTAGATGAGTCTTCAGTTGTAGTGTTTTGTTGATTTACAAATTTTTTAATATAGTCAATTACATTTCTTACTTCATTTTGATAAATCATATAATATGTTTCTTGTCCTGATGATGTAGTAGAATAAACTGATTTTAATGCAATTGGTATTAATTCTTTTCCTTCAGAATTAATTATACCGTATAAACCACCTTTTTTAACTACTATTCCATTATATTCTGGAATTAATAAAACATTATTAGCATTTATTGTTTGACTACTAGAGTTTCCGTTTCCTGCCCCTGCATTACATCCTATATCTTCATATTCTTCGTCTACAATTTTATTTCCAGTTTTGTCAAAAATTATCCATTTGTTATCTCTTTTTGCTGGTATACAATTATCATATAGCAAATATTGATTTTTTATGTCATTACTGCTATATTTACTAGCATCTATTCCAATTTGGTCATATTCTAAGTAAATTATTACACTTCCAGATTTATTAATAACACCTTGCTTTTTATTGTTTGTTACTAGATATAATCCTGCATCTTTATCAATTTGTTTTATTTCATCGTATTCTGGACTAATTTTAGTTTCAGCATTATATGAAATAATACCCATTTTCTTTTCTTCCGTAGTTACTATAAACTCTTTTGTACTTTCTATAAATTCAATGCTAGAATATTTTGTTCCTAAAATTTCCTTACCTGTTAAGTCATATACTCCATAATAGTTTTCTGAATTTTTTACAATAATCATATTATATAAAAGTGCTTTCTGATTGCTAAAGCTTGCTTCTTCTCCAGCTATAGCAGAGTTTGTAAATTTAGCTGCATAACTTGTTACTAAATATGGCAAAGTGTATATTGTAATTTGATTTGTTTGTTTATTGTATCCAAATGAAATGTTGAAGGCTTTTTCTGCTCCACTCATAGTAGTGTATAGAACACCATTTATCATTTTTACTGGTTCATCTATTGTAAAATATTCATAGTCGTTTCCATTTGTTAATAATTTATATATTTTATCAGAATCTAAGGAGAATGAAGCGATTTCGTTAGAAGATTGTACGTAGCATTTAGTTGTATCTTCTTTATATTGTTTGTAATCTCCACTATATGATTCATAACCTACAAATTCCGCAAATTGACGTATAGGAACATACACTTTATCTCCCTCAATTACGAGAATATTTTGTAAATTTGAATTTGCTTTTCCGTCTATACTAACTTTTAATTGTGATGATTGAATATAATACATAAGTACAATTAATGCAATACAAACTAAAAGTAATAATACTAAAATTACACCTATGATTTTCATCCATTTTTTAGCATTTAGCTGTTCTTGTGTTGGCTCATTATTATTACCTATTAAATCATTCATAGTTTCCTCCTATTTTTCTTTTGCATCTTTGTTAAGAGAATATTTCCAATTTGACATAAACTCATTTTTAAAGTTTAGTAAATTATCATTCTCTATTTCTATTCTAACTCTTTCCATAAGTTTAGTCAAGAAGTATAGATTATGAATTGATAATAATCTATCTCCTAATATTTCATTTGTTTTAACTAAGTGCCTAATGTATGCTCTTGTATAGTTACGGCATGTGTAGCAATCGCAGTCTGGGTCAAGTGGTCCCCAATCTCTTTCATAAGTAGCATTTCTAACTACTACTTTTCCTTTCCATGTCATTGCTGTACCATTTCTTGCAATTCTAGTTGGAAGTACACAATCACACATATCTATTCCTGCTAAAGCAGCTTCTATTAAATAATCTGGAGTACCTACTCCCATTAAATATCTTGGTTTGTTTTCTGGCATAAGTGGAGCAGTATAATATAACATTTTTAAAAATTCTTCTTTTGGCTCCCCTACACTAATTCCACCTATTGCATAACCTGGTAAATCTAATTGTATTAAATCATTAGCTGATTTTTGTCTTAAATCTTCGTAAAATCCACCTTGAATTATTCCAAATAATGCTTGCTTGTCCGTATTTTTATGTGCTTCTTTGCATCTTATAGCCCACCTAGTTGTTCTTTCCATTGACTGTTTTGTATATTCATAAGTTTCAGGGTATTTTACGCACTCATCAAAAGACATTATGATATCAGCTCCTAATGCTTCTTGTATTTCTATTACTTTTTCTGGTGAGAAAAAGTGCTTAGAGCCGTCTAAATGTGATTTAAACTCTACCCCTTCTTCTGAAATAGTTCTTAAATCGCTTAAACTAAATACTTGAAAACCACCACAATCAGTAAGTATTGGTCTATCCCATTTCATAAAGTTATGAAGGCCACCCGCTTCTTTTACTATATCATGCCCTGGGCGTAAATATAGATGATAGGTGTTTGACAAAATTATTTGAGCACCTACCTCATTTTTTAGTTCTTCTGGAGTCATAGCTTTTACTGTAGCCTGTGTACCAACTGGCATAAATACTGGTGTTTGTATGTCTCCGTGCGGTGTGTGTATTACTCCTCTTCTTGCTCCTGAGTTTTTATCTATATGTAATAATTCGTATGTTACTGGTTGTTTCATTTTTATCCCCTTTGTTATTTTTATCTGATTAATTATATTGTATTTAAGATATGTTTGTCAAGAAAAAAATACCTACCAACTTTTACAGTTTGTAGGTATTTTACTTATTATCATTTTTAATTTTACTTACTTTATTATGCTTCTAATTAAGGTGTGATGTTTGTCATCACACCTTAATAGTTTTATTGTTGCTTATATGCATTTTCGTAAATGTGTTTTTCCCACCATGTTTTTCCGGCTTCATAGAAGCTTTTAATATCTTCATCTGTTAATGTTTTACCTTCTTCTGCTAAAAATTTTGTAGGTACTTCTATGGTAGTTTTATTTACATCTTTAAAGGTTACATCGAATGTATTGTTTGAACTTTCTTGATGTGTCTTTATGCTTTTTATATATTTATCATGTTCATCTAATTCTACATCTACTAATACTGTTTTACCCCATTCAGCAGTAGTATATTTTGAAGTTAAAAGATAATTGTTCTTTACCCAGTCAGTATATTTATCTCCGTTTAATTTTACTGTATAT
>CANRPQ010000044.1 GCA_947632525.1 uncultured Clostridia bacterium | reverse complement strand
TATAATGATAACGCTTCAAACTCAAGGCTTTCATTCCTATGTGTGCCTTTGAGCGAAGCGAGAAAGGAATGGAATTTGTTATGAATATGAAATTTATAAATAAAAAAAATTTAAAAGAAAATTGGAAAGTAATTAGTGTAATCTGCAGTGCACTTTTAATATTTACATTTACTTTTGCTGTTGTTCAATCAAAATATGAAAATAATACCGTACAAACTAGTTCTACAGGTGATTTAAGTAATAAAAAAATAGGATGGGGAATTAAAAGAGAAGATAATCATAAACAACCTGATGTAGGAAGTACTAATAAAAGAATTATTGATAAATATGACGGAATTTGTATGGGAAACCCTGAATTACCTTATGTATATTTAACTTTCGATAATGGATATGAGGCTGGATATACAGAAAAAATCTTAGCGGTTTTAAAGGAAAACCAAGTACCTGCAGCATTCTTTATAACCGGGCACTATGTAAATTCACAGCCAGAATTAGTAAAAAAGATGATAGAAGAGGGACACACAATAGGTAACCATACTGTTAATCATAAAAGTATGCCAGATATAAGTAATGAGCAAATTAAAACTGAAATGATGGATTTACATAAATCTGTATATGAAAAATTTGGCTATGAAATGAAATATACTAGACCACCAAAAGGTGAATATAGCGAAAGAACTATAGCATACACAAACTCTCTAGGATATAAAACAGTTATGTGGTCTTTTGCCTATGATGACTGGGACGAAAATAAACAGGGAAGAGAAGAATATGGAAAGAAAAAAATCTTAGATAATATTCATAATGGAGCTGTATTATTGCTACATGGTACTTCTAAAGATAATAGCAATATTCTAGATGAGTGTATTAAAGAAATAAAGAAAATGGGTTATGAATTCAGAAGTTTGGATCAATTCCAACGTTAGAAATATGAATAAATTATATATAGCTTGATGAGTTATGGAGGAAAAATGTCTATTTCAAAAAAGCGTAAAAACAAAACCATGCCAAATAAAATTAATCGTATATTGGAAATACCACAAGAAGTTTCATCTAATATACCTAAGGTTACGGTTATAGGATTTGAAAAAATGTTAATTGAAAACTACAAAGCAATTTTAGAGTATCAGGACTTTTACATTAGATTAAGCACTAATATTGGCATTTTAAATATTAATGGATTTGAACTAAACTTAGAAGAAATGACAACAGATGACTTATTAGTTACTGGAAAAATTGATAGTATTGATTTTGAAAGTATAGAAGATAATCATTGATATATTACAACTTTATAAATGAATTACTTAAAGAAGGGGATAAAGCAATGTATTTTAAGATACTAATGGCATATTTTTTAGGATATGTAACAATTGAAGTAGAAGGATACTCTATAGAAAAGTTTATGAATTTATGTAATAGTGAAAAAATCTTTTTATGGAATTTAAAAAGATTAAAAACAACTATTATGAAAGTAAATGTAAGTATTAAAGATTTTAAAAGATTAAAAACAATAGCTAAGAAAACCAAATGTAGAATAAAAATATGTAATAAAAAAGGTTTACCATTTTTCTTTAATCGTTATAAAAAAAGAAAAATATTTATTATTCTATTTTTAATTGTCATAATTGGAATATGGGCTTTGTCAAATTTTATATGGAATATTGAAATTATAGGAACTGATAAAATAGCTAAAGAAGAAATACAACAATTATTAGATGAAAATAATTTTAAACCGGGAAAGTGCAAAATAGGGTTAAGTACAAAGGAAATAATAAACCAGATAAGATTACAAAGAGATGATATTGCGTGGGTAGGTATTGAAATAAGTGGAACAAATGCAATTGTAAAAATTGTAGAAGCAGATTTAAAACCAGATATTATCCCCGAAGAAGAATATTGTAATATTGTTGCAACAAAAGAGGCAATGATTACAAAAGTATCTGCACTAAATGGCACCCCCGTAGTAAAAGAAGGCGATATAGTTAAAAAAGGTAGCATTTTAATAGGGGGATGGCTAGAAGGTAAGTACACTGGTATGCGATATGTACATGCAAATGGTGAAGTACAAGCAAAAGTATGGTATTCTGATAAAGTAAAAATTCCCTTAAAGCAGACTAAAAAAGAGCTAACTGGAAATGAAGAAAATAAATATTCCGTAAAGATAAATAATTTTCAAATAAATTTATCAAAAAAGGTTTCAAAATTTAAAAATTATGATACAATAGAAGAAACAAAAAAATTAAGATTATTTTCTGATTTTTATTTGCCAATTGAAATTCAAAAAACAACCTATAAAGAGTACGAAAATCAAGAGGTTTCATATTCTTTAGATGAGGCAAAACAGATAGGTATAAATCAAATTACACAAAAATTAGATGAGCAAATAGAAAATAAAGATTCCATAAAAGATAAAAAAATTCAAGAAAATCATACAGATGAATATGTGGAAGTAGAAGTAATCTATGAGGTACTTGAAAACATTGCGACGAAAGAAAAAATTGTATTTTGAAAGGAAAGATTATCATGGAAGAAAGAAGTTTGAGAGTATATCAGGAGAAAACATTTTTCTCTAAAATTAGTAATACCATTACAAAATTGCTAACTCCAACAAGAATTGGAATCAATGGAATGTTAATTTCTATTAAAAGAAATAATGTTTTAAAAATGTTTGAACAGTATAAGCAAAGCGAAAAAATAGAAGACCAAGATAAGCAAGATGCAATTACTAAGAAATTCGATGATATATATGCACTTTACTTAGAATCTATCGATAAATATATTATGGATTCTATTTATAAAAAAGTAAAAAATGATACAGCTACAGACTTTGAAAAAAATGCATTATCTAAATATTATTCTATTATTCACTTAAAAGAGACAGAATATCTAGAATATAAATACAAAAAGCAAATGTATTTACTTAATTTAGACTATGAAACAGTTGATACTTTAAATAAGCCAGCTTTACTACAAAAATATAAACGATTATATGCTTCTCAAATGGAAAGTTTATATAAAGGATTGCTAAAGCATTACTCAATTAAGCTTGCTGATAATCTAACTCCTAGTACTAAAGAAGAAATATATAACAAAATTTTCTATACAATTGAAGAATATATAGAAGATATATTACCATTGAAAATGGAACAAGAACCTGAAAATAAGGTTTATAAAGAAATAGTTGAAGAATACCAAAATTTCGAAAAATTTACAGTAGGTAAATTAGATCAAAATGATAACATAGAAAAAAACATGGTACTTTTAGCATTAAGCAGAAAGTTATTTACCCATAGCTTACCACTTATTGTAGCTGAACAATGCTATGAAAAATTGCTAAACGATACTAGAAGTCTTATTGTAGATACTAAAATAGCACGTAAACAAGAAAAAGCATATTCTTTATTAATTAATTTAATAGAAGAATATAATGTTAAATTATTATCTACTAAAATTTATTGGGACAAACCTGCATTAAGAGAAGAATATAAAAACTTCTGGAAGCAGTTCCAAGAAATTAATAAGAAAAAAGATTCTGATTATATTACCTATATTCAAGAAAAACAAGTATTATTTTTACGTAACGATTTAAAAAAATTACGTAATGATGAAAACAAATACTATAAAATTATTCAATTTTATAAATCTAAATTAGTTGAATTAGGTGCAATGCGTAATTTAAGAAATACTTTTATTTCAGAAGGAAACTATAAGAAAAAAGTTAAGGAAGAAAATGATACTAAAAAGGTAAGTTAATGATAAAAAATTATCAATAGAACATAAAAAGGAGCTATTATGATTAGTGTAGCAGAAATCGTATTTGAAGACATAGAACAAAATGAAGAATATGAAGTACTTGCTGAAACAGTAATGCGTAAGTGTTTTGAGGTAGAAAATATAAATCCTAACTCATTATATGTGTGTATAACTTTTACAAATCCAAAAAATATTAGACAAATCAATAAAAAATATCGAAATATTGATAAAGAGACAGATGTACTATCTTTTCCAATGTATGAAAAAGAAGAATTAGATAAAATAATAGGCAGTAAAATATTAGAAAATTGGAAAATAGATAATAACGAGGCATTACAAGAAGTATTAGGTGACATTATCATATCAATACCACGCGTTCAAGAGCAAGCTGAAGAATATGGCCATTCTTTTGAAAGAGAACTTGCATATATGTTAGTACATGGTTTTTATCACATAAGAGGATATGATCATATAAAAAAAGAAGAAAAAGAAGTTATGAGAAACAAAGAAGAAAATATTTTATCTCAATTAGAAATTACAAGATAATGCAAGTTACAGAATACTTAGAAGGGATTAAAAATGAAAAAAAAATTAAAAAAGCAAAAAAAAGAAGACAATACAGAAGAAGTAATTAAAATGAAATCAGATAATAATAAAGAACAAAGTGACAAAACAGAACAGAATGGTAAAACAAAACAAGATGAAAACAAAAAAATAAAAAACAGTAACTTTGCGGATGCTTGGAAAAATGCTTTTAATGGAATTATTTATGCAACTACAACACAGGGAAATATTAAAAAGCAATTGATAATTGCAGTAATAGTGGTTATCATTAGTCTATTTTTCAACCTAAGTAAAGCAGAATTCTTATGTTTTTTATTTACAATTGTATTAATTATTTTTGCAGAAATGGTCAATACAGCTATTGAAACAGTAGTAGATTTATATGTAGATGTATATCATCCAAAAGCAAAAATTGCAAAAGATGTAGCTGCTGGTGGAGTAGTTATAACAACAATTAATGCGATAATTGTAGCTTATTTTCTATTCTTTGATAAAATATCAGATATTGGATTAAACTTTATTGCTAATGTTACAAGTTCACCTGTACACTTAGCATTTTCTGTAATGATTATTACTATTATTGCAATATTAGCTTTAATTGCATATGCAAAAACCAATAAACATAAAGGATTAAATTCAAAATTTGTGCCAAGCGGGCATACCACAATTGCATTTGCAGCAACAACTATAATTTGGTTAGTAACTAATAATATTGTAATTTTAATGTTATCTTTAGTAATGGCAATTTTGATAGCAGAAAGTAGAGCAGCAGCTAAAGAACATAAATTATCAGAAATCATATTTAGTGGTTGCTTTGGAACTGTAATGGTTTTAATTCTATATGGAATTACATACGCCATTATTAGATTATTATAAAAATAGAATATAATGTTGTGTAGTATAACAGATTTAATAAAAAAATGTTGTATATATCATTTTTAAGTTTAACAAGGTATATGAAATATCTTAAAGGTGAGAAGCCTGTAAGCAAGTACCTAAGTAAAACAAAAAAAGATATATACAGCATTTTTTTATTGTATAGCAAAATAAATTTGTCGAAATTTGTTGTATAAAAATAAGCAATTTGATATAATAAACCTATCAAAAAACCAATAAAATATAATAAATATTGGGAGGTAATTTATGCAGGAAAATGAAAACAAAAAGTGTTCTTGTACTGAACAAAAATTAAAAAAAGAGATGAATGAAATTTTAACACAATATACAGACGTAAAAGATAATTTAATTCCTATTTTAAACGAGGTACAAATTAAGTATGGATATATTCCTCAAATCGCACAAAAAGAAATTTCTGAATATTTAAAAATACCAATGGCTGAAATTTATGGAGTAATTACATTTTATTCTAGATTTACACTAAAACCAAAAGGAAAATATGCAATATCTGTATGCTTAGGAACAGCATGCTTTGTCAAAGGTTCTGAGAAAATTATGGAACGTCTAAAGCAGAGATTAAAAATTGAAGAAGGAGAAACTACTCCAGACGGAAAATTTTCTATTGATGCCACTAGGTGTGTTGGAGCCTGTGGAATAGCACCAGTATTTACAGTAAATGGAGAAGTATATGGTAGAGCTACAGTTAAAAAACTAGATGAAGTTTTAGATTCTTTAATGAAATAATATAGTTTGCCATATTATATTTAAATTAATGGGAGGTAAAATGGAAACCTTAGAGAAAATTAGAAAAATTAGAGAAGAAAAAAGAAAAGAGTTAGACATTCGTGTAAATTCTAAAGTGGGAAATAAAGAAAAGCATATTTTAGTATGCCATGGAACAGGTTGCACATCTTCAAAATCACCAGAAATTATAAAAAATTTTCGTAAAATATTAAAAGAAAAGAAAATAGAAAATGTACGTGTTATTCAAACAGGATGTTTTGGATTATGTGCTAAAGGACCAATTGTAATTATTCGTCCAGAAGATACATTTTATGCACAAGTAAAACCAGAGGACTGTGAAGAAATTATTCAAACACATATTATAGAAGGAAAAACAGTAGAGCGTTTACTTTGTAATGATATAAATGGCGATAAAGTCAAAAAATTAGATGACCTTACATTCTATAAAAAGCAAAAAAGAATTGCTCTTAAAAACTGTGGAGTAATTGATCCAGAACAAATTGATGAATACATAGCTTTTGACGGATATAAGGCATTAGAAAAAGTGTTATTAGAAATGACACCAGAAGATGTAATTGAAACCATTGAAAAATCAGGATTAAGGGGAAGAGGTGGAGCTGGATTTCCAACAGGAAAAAAGTGGGCTCTTACTAAAGCAGCTAAAGGAAAGCAAAAGTATGTAGTATGTAATGCAGACGAGGGGGACCCAGGAGCCTTTATGGATAGAAGTATTTTAGAAGGAGACCCACATTCTGTATTAGAGGCTATGATGATAGCAGGATATGCAATAGGAGCAAATCAAGGATATATTTATGTTAGAGCAGAATATCCAATTGCAGTAGAAAGGTTTAGAGTAGCTATTAACCAAGCAAGGGAATATGGAATACTTGGAAAAAATATTTTTGGAACCGAATTTGAATTTGATGTTGATATTCGTCTAGGAGCAGGTGCCTTTGTATGTGGAGAAGAAACAGCACTTTTAGAGTCTATTGAAGGAAAAAGAGGGCAACCAAGAGTAAAGCCACCATATCCAGCAAATGAAGGACTATGGCAAAAGCCAACATTAATAAATAATGTTGAAACCTATGCAAATGTAACCAGAATTATTTTAAATGGAGCAGATTGGTATAGCTCAATTGGTACAGAAAATTCAAAAGGAACCAAAGTATTTGCTTTAGGTGGAAATGTAGTAAATGTAGGACTTGTAGAAGTTCCTATGGGTACAACTTTACGCGAAATTGTATATGACATTGGTGGTGGAATTCCAAATGGAAGAGATTTTAAAGCAGCACAAACAGGAGGGCCTTCAGGTGGATGTATTCCAAAAGAACATTTAGATACTCCAATTGATTATGAATCTTTAAAAGAAATTGGTTCTATGATGGGCTCAGGTGGACTCATTATTATGGATGATACTAAGTGTATGGTAAACTTAGCAAAATTCTATTTGAGCTTTACTGTAGATGAGTCATGTGGAAAATGTACACCTTGTAGAATCGGAACAAAAAGAATGCTAGAAATACTAGAAAAAATATCAACAGGAGAAGCTGAAACAGAGGATTTAATTAAATTAGAAGAATTAGCAACTAACATCCCAAAAACTGCAATTTGTGGATTAGGACAATCAGCACCAAACCCTGTACTTTCTACTTTAAAATATTTCAGACAAGAATATTTAGAGCATGTAGAAGATAAAAAATGTAAAACTGGTGAATGTAAAGCTTTAGCAAAAATAGAGATACATAGTGAGAAATGTAAAGGCTGTGGTATGTGTAAACGTAATTGCCCAGTAAATGCTATTGAAGGTGAGCCAGGAAAGATTCATCACATAGATGAGACAAAATGTATTAAGTGTGGGACTTGTATTAGTGTTTGTCCATTTCACGCAATCGGCTAAATTTCCAAAAGAACAGTCATCTTGCGTTGTCACTTCACATTTAAAATTGAATCGATGTGCAAAAAGCACACCTCATCAATTTTAAATGCTTGTTCCTAGCAATATAACTATTCTTTTGAAAATTAAATTTATGAGAATTGCTTTCTTATAAAGCTAATCTAAAAATAATAAATAAAGGAGACCAGAACATGGTAAATTTAATAATCGATAATAAAAATGTAAGTGTACCAGAGGGAACAACAATTTTAGAGGCAGCAAGACAAGTAAATATTGATATTCCAACCCTTTGTTATTTGAAAGAAATTAACGAAGTGGGCGACTGTAGAATGTGCATTACAGAGGTTGAAGGAAGAAAAGGGTTCGCTACATCTTGCATACAAAAAGTAGAAGAAGGAATGATTGTACATACACATTCACCTGCGGTTATCGAAGCAAGAAAAATGATATTAGATTTAATATTATCCAATCATCATCGTGATTGTTTAACTTGTACACGAAATGGAAACTGTGAATTGCAAGCATTGGCAGAAAAGTTAAATATGCAAGATATTAGATATGACGGTGTTAAAAATGAGTATAAAATAGATGATACTTCACCTTCTATTGTACGTGATTTTAATAAATGCATTTTATGTAGAAGATGTGTAGCAACTTGTAAAAAAGTTCAAAAAATTGGAGCAATAGACTCAGCAAATAGAGGATTTACATCTTGCATATCAACAGTAGAAAATCAAAGCTTAAATAACGTTAATTGTACTTTCTGTGGGCAATGTATCGAAAGTTGCCCAACAGGAGCTTTACATGAAAAAGATTCTACAGAGTTAGTATGGAAAAAATTAAGAGACCCAGATTCTTATGTAATAGTACAAACAGCACCTGCAGTTAGAGTAGCCTTAGGTGAAGAATTTGGAATGCCAATAGGTACAAATGTTACTGGAAAAATGATATCAGCCCTTCAAAGATTAGGCTTTGATAAAGTTTTTGATACCAATACAGGAGCAGACTTTACAATTATGGAAGAAGGAACCGAATTTATAAAACGTTTAAAAGAAAATGATAACCTTCCAATGATAACTTCTTGTAGTCCTGGCTGGGTAAAATATATTGAAATGAATTATCCTGAAAATTTACCACATTTATCTAGTTGCAAATCTCCACATGAAATGTTTGGAGCACTTTTAAAAACATATTATGCAACTAAACAAAAAATCAATCCAGAAAAAATATTTGTTGTTTCTATCATGCCTTGTATAGCCAAAAAATTTGAAAGACAAAGAGAAGAAATGAAAGATAATGGATTATATGATGTAGATGCAGTATTAACTACAAGAGAATTAGCAAGAATGATTAAACAAGCCAATATTGAATTTACAGAATTAGAAGATAAAAAGTTTGATGATCCAATGGGAGAGGCAACTGGAGCTGGTGCTATATTTGGAGTAACTGGTGGAGTTATGGAAGCAGCATTAAGGAGTGTATCAGAAATTATGACAGGAAAACCATTAGGAAAGATTGAATTTGAAGAAGTACGAGGACAAAAAGGAATTAGAAGGGCAAACATTAAAATAGGAAATAAAGAGATAAAGGTAGTTGCAGCAAGTGGACTTGGAAATGCACAAACAATTATGGAAGAAATTAAATCAGGAAAAGCGGACTACCAATTTGTAGAAATTATGGCATGCCCAGGTGGATGCATCATGGGGGGAGGGCAACCAATTAAAAACAGTAAAATAAGAGCAACAGTAGATGTAGCCAAAAAACGTTCTAAAGCCATGTATAGTATTGACGAAAAAAGCACAATTAGGCTTTCACATAAAAACCCTGTATTACAAAAAATTTATCGCGAATTTTTAGGAGAGCCTGGTGGACA
>CANRPQ010000043.1 GCA_947632525.1 uncultured Clostridia bacterium | reverse complement strand
GAAATTTTAAGAAGGTTTATATTTGGAGATGTATTTCATAGTAGCGACGAGATAGATATGAAAGAAAGAGAATTAATCACAGTAACAATTTTAGCAGTATTACAAACCTTACCACAATTATCAGCACATATAAATGCAGCATTAAATATAGGTGTTACACCTATTCAAATAAGAGAAACTATTTATCAATTAGCACCTTTTATAGGTTTCCCAAGAACATTAAATGCAGTTAGCACAATGAATGAAGTTTTTAAATCAAGAGAAATTAAGCTACCATTAGAAAATATGGGAACAGTAACAGATGAAACAAGATATGAAAAAGGATTTGAAATTCAAAACCCAATATATGGAGATGAAATAAAAGAAAAATATCCAGATGTTCCAGAAATACCAAAATATTTAACAGAATTTGGTTTTGGAGATTTTTATACAAGAAAAGGATTAGACATAAAAACAAGAGAATTACTTGTATTAGTTGGATTAACAACAATAAGATCAGATACTCAAATAAAAGCCCATGTTATTGGAAATATAAAAGTAGGAAATTCAAAAGAAAAATTACTAGGGGCTATGCTACAATGTTTACCTTATATAGGATTTCCAAATACAATGAATACAATTAATATTATAAAAAGTATTTAAGAAAGAAGGGAGATAAAAGTGGAAGTTAAATCAGCAGATGAAAGAAAAGATGAAATTATAAATGCTTGTGAAGAATTATATAAGACAAAAAGTTTTAAAGAAATAACACTAAAAGATATAAGTGAAAAAACTACATTTTCAAGACCTTCTATATATAATTATTTTCAAACAAAAGAAGAAATCTTTTTAGCGCTTTTAAAAAGAGAATATGAAATATGGATAAAAGATTTAGAAGATATATATATTAAAAATGACAAATTAGAAAAAGCCGAATTTGCAAAACAAATTGCTTTAAGCATTGAAAAAAGAGAACAATTATTAAAATTGCTTTCAATGAATTTATATGATATGGAAGAAAATAGTCGTATGGAGCAATTGATTGATTTTAAGAAAAGTTATGGTAAATCATTAAAATCAATCAAAAAGTGTTTAGATAAATTTTTTAAAAATATGAAAGAAGAAGAAAAAGACAAATTTATCTTTTCGTTTTTTCCATTAATGTATGGAATTTATCCATATACATGTGCTACCGATAAGCAAAAAAAAGCTATGAAGAACGCAGAAGTTCCATTTAAGTTCTTTTCAATATATGAAATTGTGTATGAAAGTATAATAGAATTATTATAGATTAAAGTAAAGGAGGGAAAATATCTAATTATTATTAAGGATCCTATGAATTAGGAAAAAATATTTAAGAAAGAGGTAATTTATTATGAGTAAAGTATTAGTAACATATTTTTCAGCAAGTGGTGTAACAAAAAGTGTTGCACAAAATATTGCAGATAGTATAGGAGCAGATTTATTTGAAATTAGAGCAAAGAGGCCTTACACAGAGCAAGACCTAAATTGGAATGATAAAAATAGTAGGTCAACTATAGAAATGAACGATAAATCATCAAGGCCGGAAATTGAAGTAACAGTAAGTAAATTAGATGATTATGACACTATTTTAATTGGATTTCCAGTATGGTGGTACACAGCACCTACTATTATCAATACATTTATTGAAAGTTTAGATTTATCAGGAAAAGCTTTAATACCATTTTGTACATCAGGTGGAACTGGAATAAGTGGCTGTGAAAGAGATTTAAAAAATAAATATCCTGAATATAATTGGAAAGAAGGAAAAAGATTAACTGGAAATGAATCAAAAGAATTTATTAAAAATTGGATTGGAGGTCTAAATGAAAACTAAAAATATAATAGCTTAAATTATTAAAATATATTAATAAAGCAAAGGAAGGATGAAAAGTGGAATTTGAGAAAGTCATTAGAGAAAGATTTGCAGTTAGAAAATTTAAAGATGATTCGATTAGTGATGATGTAATAAATAAAATATTAGAGGCGGGGAATTTAGCACCTACAGCAAAAAATAATCAACCACAAAAAATATATGTAGTTAAATCTAAAGAAGGATTAGAAAAAATAGACAAAGCAAGTCCTTGCAGATATAATGCACCAGTTTGTTTAATTGTTGCGAGTGATAAAGATATTGCTTGGTCAAAAGATGACTATTCAACTTATGAAATGGATGCTTGCATAGTAGCTACTCACATGATGTTAGAGGCTACAAATATAGGTGTAGATAATATATGGATAGAAATGTTTGATAAGAATATTCTAAAACAGGATTTTAATTTGAGTGCAAATATTGAACCAATATGTCTTATTCCATTAGGATATAAGACTGATGATTGCAAACCTTCACCTATGCACAATGCCAGAAAAGATTTATCGGAAATTATTGAATATAAATAAAAATAATAGGAAGAAAGGAATTTATGTGTAATGGAAAAACAAGCAGATAAAAATGTTACAGAAACTCATGGTGGAGCCTTTGGAATGGGAGAGCCAAATGTAAATTTTGCAGAATATTTTATAGGAAATTCTTATTTAAAACAACTTGCTAAAACAGAAAATGGAATAGGATTTGCAAATGTAACTTTTGAGCCTAAATGTAGAAACAATTGGCACATTCATAAAGCTACTAAAGGCGGTGGTCAAGTTTTAATTTGTGTTGAAGGAGAAGGTTGGTATCAAGAGGAAGGAAAGCCAGCACAAAGTTTAAAAGTAGGAGATATTGTTGTAATTCCTGCTAATGTAAAACATTGGCACGGCGCAAAAGCAAATTCTTGGTTTAGTCATATTGCAGTAGAAATACCAGGAGAAAATGCATCAAACGAATGGCTTGAACCTGTTAGTGATGAAGAATATGACAAATTATAATTGATTTTTAAATAAATGTTAATATTACATAAAAATCAAAAGTTTATTATGAGAGATAATTTTTAAAAATTAAATTTATATTAAAATTTAAAATGGAGGATATTAAAATGATAGAAAAATTAGAAAGTATAAAAAAAGAAAATCGTTTATTAGAAGCTTTAACAAGTACAAAAGGAAAATATATTATAGGAACAGTTTTATTAAGTGGAATAGGTATAGCTTTACCTAGAATATTCCATGTTTTGGCAGGAGCAAGTGCAGGAGCTACATTTTTACCAATGCACATAGCTGTATTAATTGCAGCATTAATCTTTGGTGGACTAAGTGCAAGTATAGTTGCAGGAAGTTCAATTATATTTAGCTATTTATTAACAGGAATGCCTAGTTTAGCTAGACTTCCATATATGCTAATAGAACTTATTATTTATGCAGTTTTATTAAGTGTTTTAAATAAAAAATTTAATTCTTATATATCACTAATTGCAACAATTATTTTAGGAAGAGTGCTATATGCAGGAATATTATTTATTGCAATTAATGGATTAGGATTACCTACTTATGGAATATCAGTAATAGATAGTATTGTTACAGGATTACCTGGAATAGCAATTCAATTAATTTGTGTACCATTTATAGCTAAAACAATAAAGAAAGGAATTAATTTAGATGACTAAATTAGAAGAAGTAAAAGAAGTTTTACATCAAAAAAATGCTTCATTAGTTGTAGCTTATGAAAATGGAGAAATAAAAGCATATTATCAAGATAGAATTAAAGATATAAAAGACATTTTAAAGGAAGATGAAAATGTACTAAAAGGAGCAGTTATAGCTGATAAAGTAATTGGAAAAGTAGCAGGAAGTATATTAACAGTTGCAGGAGTAAAAGAAATTTATGCAGATGTTATAAGTGAATATGCAATTCCTGTTTTAGAAGAGAACCATATAAAATATGAATATAAAGAAAAGGTTCAATATATTATAAATCAAGCTAAAACAGGAATGTGCCCTATGGAAAATAAATACAAAGACGAAAAAGATATAAATGTGATTTATAAAGAAATGTTGAATTTATAGAAATGAATCACAAAGTTATTTTTCTTATTGCTAACAATCTATTAGTGTTGTAGCAAAGCTATTAACTAATGAAAAAATAATTACTCTCAATGGTTAGCTAGCTAAGTTCTTAATATTTAAAAAATGAATGGATAAAAAATCTAATTATGGTAAAGATATAATCAAAGGAGAAAGATTATGTTTAGACCAACTGCTATTTATTTTGAAAAAGATATAGAAAATTATGAATTAGGAAGGATGCTTTTAGAAAAATATAAAGATGTTCCAAAAATAGAAATTGAAAATCATAACAACATTGAAGAAATGAGAAATAAACAAAACTCAGAATTTTTAAAGATGAAGAAAAATTTAATAATAGGTACAAGAAAAACTCATAAATTTGTAGAAAATCACAAAGTTTCTGACTATTTGGTACCTTACACTTCTTCAGGTTGTATAGCTAGTTGCATGTACTGCTATTTGGTATGTAATTATAATAAATGTGCTTATATGAGACTATTTGTAAATAGAGAAGAAATGTTAGATAAAATAATAAAAACAGCAAATAAATCAGATAAAGAATTAACTTTTGAAATAGGAAGTAATAGTGACTTAGTACTTGAGAACACAATAACTAACAATTTAGTATGGACAATAGAAAACTTTAAAGATACACCCAAAGGAAAATTAACTTTCCCAACAAAATTTGCGTATGTAGACGATTTATTACCACTAAATCATAAACAAAAAATAATAGTTAGAATGAGTGTTAATCCAGAATATATTATAAATAATGTAGAATTTGGAACTTCAAGACTAAAAGATAGAGTAGAGGCAATAAATAAATTGGTAGATGCAGATTATGAAGTAGGAATATTGATTGCCCCAGTAATATTTTTAGAAGATTGGCGAAAATTATATCACGAATTAATATTATATTTATATCAGAACTTGAGTACCAAAGCTAAAAGTAAAATATTTTTTGAAGTAATTTTTATGACATATAGCTATGTTCATAATGCAATAAATAAAGAAGCCTTTTTAAATAGCATACAAATATTTGATAAAGAAAAGATGACAGGTAGAGGCAAAGGAAAGTATATGTATAAATCAGATATAAAAAAAGAAGGAGAGATTTTTTTTAGAGAAGAACTAAGTAAATACTTCAAGAATAATAAAATTTGGTATATAGTATAAATTTAATAAAAGAGAATATAAATAAATAAGGGGTGATATATGCATGAGCGAAAAAACCAAGCAATATATAAAATCAATTTTAATTCCAGTTATTGTAGGAGGAGTTGTTGGTTTACTAATATTCAAAAGCATAGACTATAATTCTCTTAATAAACCATTTTTAGCTCCACCAAGTATAGTGTTTCCAATAGTATGGAGTATTCTATATATATTAATGGGTGTATCTTATGGAATATTAGAAACTAGGGATTTGATAGAGGATAAAACTAATATAATTTATTATTGGCAATTAATAGCAAATGCAATATGGCCTATTTTATTTTTCTTATTTAAATGGAGATTAATTGCATTTATTTGGATAATTATACTTGCTATATCTGTTCTTATTATGATTATAGAATTCTTTAAGAAAAATAAGATAGCAGGAGCATTACAAATACCATATTTATTATGGACTATATTTGCAATATATTTAAATTTTGGAATATATATATTAAATAAATAATATGAATAATGAATTTATACTTGCCCGTGCAAAACACGTGGCATTTTTTATTGTATTTTACTATATAACAAGGTTAAGCTTCCTTGGACTGTACGGTTTGCAAGGATAAGTTTCCTTAAACTGTGTTACCAAAAAGTAATTTGTGCACAAATGTAATTTAATTCTTACTTAATTTAAAGTAATTTTATTTTTATTTTTCTTTATAATTTTTTCATCTTTTAATCTTTTTAACTCTCTCATCATTGCAGTTCTTTCAATCATTAAATAATCAGATAAATCAGTTAAAGATAGAGGTAGTTCAAAAGTTTTACTATGATTTTCTGATGATAGTATCTGAAAATAGGTAAGTAGTTTATCGCGAACACTTTTATTAGTAAGTAATAACATTCTAAAATTTTGTCTTGCAATGCTAGTAAAAACAAGGTCAGGAAGATTTTTTAAAATTTCGATATGATACAAACAATCTTCTGTACAATTTTCAGCTGCTTCATAAGGATAAAAAAGAACTTTACATTTTTCCTTTGCTACAACAAATACCTCTTTATCCATATAAAGCTTAAAAAGAGGTTCGCCAAAAGTATCATTTTTTGTATAATAATATAAAATTTTTCTATTACCGTCTTTATCATAAGTAATAAGCTGTGCTTTTCCGTCTAATAAAATACAAAATTGATTTCTTTTAGACAAAAACGTAGTAATTATTTCATCTGCTTCAAATTCCTTTATTTCAATTAACCTACAATTACTTTTTAACCTATTAACAAAATTATCTGCATCAAAATTCTTTATCATAAAAAATCACCTATGAATATAATATACCACAAAAAAGTTGCTATGGCAACATATAAAAAATAAAAAGTTAATTTTATAAGCTTTTCAAAAATTATTATTTTGTAACACAAATGTAATATTACAAAATAACGCTTAAAAATCAATAGTTTTAGCAATCAAAAAAAAGAATTTTACAAAAAGTTGCCACAGCAACTTTTCTTAATTATAATTTTAACTTAAAATATAGCTATCCTAAATAAAAGACAAAATAAAAATTAAAAATGCAGACGGGACTAAAAAATTAAAACATTAAGGGGGAAAAAACATGAAAATTATCAAAAGAGATGGAACAATAGTTGACTATAATCCAGAAAAAATTAGAATTGCTATTGGAAAAGCAAACAATGAAGTTGACAAAAAAGACAGAGCAACAGATGAAGAAATTAATGGAATCATCAAATATGTAGAGGATTTAAAAAAATCTAGAATTTTAGTAGAAGATATTCAAGATATTATTGAAAAAAAATTAATGGAAATAGGAAGATATAATTTAGCTAAAGAATATATTACTTATCGTTATACAAGAGCTTTAGTTAGAAAAGCAAATACCACAGATCAAAGTATTAAAGAACTAATTGAAGGCGAAAATGAATATTGGAATAACGAAAACTCTAATAAAAATGCAAGAGTAGTAACAACACAAAGAGATTACTTAGCAGGAATCACAAGCACAGATATTACAAGAAGATTTTTGCTACCAGAAGACGTTGTAAAGGCACATGATGCAGGAATTATTCATTTCCATGATGCTGATTACTTTGCTCAAAATGCTTTAACAAACTGTGAATTAATTAACCTAGATGATATGCTACAAAATGGTACAATTATGAATGGCGTTATGATTGAAAAGCCACATAGATTTATTACAGCTTGTACTATTGCAACTCAAATAATTTTAGGTGTTACTTCATCTACTTATGGTGGTGCTACAGTATCTTTATCACATTTAGCTCCATTTGTAAGAAGTAGTTATGAAAAATATTATAAAAAATATAAAGACAATGGATTATCAGAAGAACAATGTAAGAAACTTGCTGAGCAAGATACTAAAAAAGAAGTTGCAGACGGTGTACAAACATTTAATTATCAAGTTAACTCTATGACAAATACAAATGGACAAGCACCATTCTTATCAGTTACAATGTATTTAGGTGAAACAAAAGAATATAAAGAAGAATTAGCATTAATTATAGAAGAATTTCTAAAACAAAGAATTTTAGGATTTAAAAACGAAAAAGGTGTATATATTACTCCAGCATTTCCTAAACTATTATACATATTAGAAGAAGATAATATTCATGAAAATAGTAAATATTGGTACTTAACAGAGCTTGCAGCAAAGTGTACAGCTAAAAGAATGGTTCCAGACTATATTTCTGAAAAAATGATGAAACAATTAAAAATAAATGAAAAAGGTCAAGGAGACTGCTATCCTTGTATGGGATGCCGTTCATTCCTTACACCAGATAGAACAATGAGTCTTGGAAATATTGCTAATGCTAAAAATTACGTAGAAGGAAAAGGAAAATACTATGGAAGATTTAACCAAGGTGTAGTTACAATTAACTTAGTAGATGTTGCTTTATCTTCTAAAAAGGATTTTGATGAATTCTGGAAAATCTATGAAGAAAGACTAGAACTATGTCATAGAGCATTACAAATTAGACATGAAAGACTATCAAAAGTTACCAGTGATGTTGCTCCAATTTTATGGCAAAATGGAGCTCTAGCAAGATTACCAAAAGGAGCTAGTTTAGACCCATTATTACATAACGGATATTCAACAATATCACTTGGATATGCAGGATTATATGAGTGCGTAAAATATATGACAGGAAAGAGCCATACAGATAATGGAGAAGCAAAAAACTTTGCACTTCAAGTAATGCAAAAAATGAATGATAAATGTAAAGAATGGAAACAAGCAGAAAATATTGATTACAGTGTTTATGGAACACCAATTGAATCTACAACATATAAATTTGCAAAATGCTTAAAAGAAAGATTTGGAGTTATAGAGGGAATTACAGATAAGAATTATATTACAAACTCTTACCATGTACCTGTAACAGAAGAAATAGATGCATTCTCTAAATTAAAATTAGAAAGTGAATTCCAAAAACTAAGTCCAGGTGGTGCTATTTCTTATGTTGAAACACCTAACCTACAAAACAACTTAGAAGTAGTTATTCAAATAATTAAGTTTATCTATGACAACATTATGTATGCTGAGTTAAATACTAAATCAGATTATTGTCAACAATGTGGATATACTGGTGAAATTCTAATAGATGATAACTTAGAATGGTATTGTCCAGAATGTGGAAACAGAAACCATGATACATTAAACGTAGCAAGAAGAACTTGTGGATATATAGGAAGTCAATTCTGGAACAAGGGAAGAACTCAAGAAATTAAAGAAAGAGTACTTCATATTGACAACAAAGATTATGATGATGAAGTAGAAGAAACTTGTGAACATTGCCATGAAACTCATAGTGAACAAAAAGAAGCAGTATAAATATATTAATCAGAGGTCACTTAATAACAAGTGACCTCAAATAAACTATAAAAGCAGAAAGAAGGAAATAATAATGAGATATAACAAAATACGCAAAATGGATATTGCAGATGGACCAGGTGTAAGAGTATCTATTTTTATGCAAGGTTGTACTTTTCATTGTAAAAATTGTTTTAACCCAGAAACACATGATTTCAATGGTGGAAAAGAATTCATAGATGATACTATTAATAGAATATTAGAATTATGCGCCAATGAAAATGTAGAAGGATTATCAATATTAGGTGGAGAACCAATGCATCCAACCAATATAGACGGAACAACAAAACTAGCCAAAGCTTTTAAAGAAAAATACCCAAATAAAAATATATGGGTTTGGAGTGGATTTTTATTTGATAAAGATTTAAAAGATAAGGAAGCACTAAAATATATTGACGTTTTAGTAGACGGTCAATATGTAGATGAACTACATAACCCTACATTAAAATGGAGAGGTTCATCTAACCAAAGAGTAATTGATGTACAAAAAAGTTTAAAAGAGGGAAAAGTAGTACTAGGCGACCAGTAAATATAATTTTTATAAGAAATTGTAGTAAAAAAGTGGCTTCGCCACATGTACAGGTTTGCTTCGCAAACCGCACAGTCCAAGGAAACTTAACCTTGTTGTATAGAAAAAACCATGCGATTTTTCCTATAGAATTAAAAAAGGAAGAGGTACACTTCATTATGAAATGTGCATCTTCCTTATAGTATTTTCAATCAAAATGTTCAATCAAGAGGGCTGCTGAAAAGGCTGCCCAAAGGCAGATAGATATCCACCATAACGTATATGCCCATGTGTTTTCGATGCAAAAATAAGTGCAAATTAACCATATGAGCATGCCAAAAACGCAAGACAAGACACCTATTTTGCATAATTTAATGTACCGATGGTGGGTTCTATTATAGTCTTCGCTATATTTCCTAAGGGATTTGACTATAAAGTAGAGCCAAAGTACAAAGATGATGATAGTTACAGCGATCCATAAAAAAGTACCCATAAATTTCAATCCTTTCTATTTTCAGAACAGTTAGTGGTGAAATTGTAGTTTGATACACATACCTCCTAATTTAAAATATAATTGAGATTGAAAATATTCTAAAAGGTTACTTGAACCTATAGTATAACTATTATTATACTATAAATATAAATTCAAGTCAAATTTACGTAATATGAAATTGACATTTAAAATTACTTATGATATTATTTAGAAGGTTAAATTAATAAAATAAACAGGGGAGAAAAAGA
>CANRPQ010000042.1 GCA_947632525.1 uncultured Clostridia bacterium | reverse complement strand
GCTGTAGCAGCTAAAACAATAATTCCAGCAGTTAAAACACCTGCAACAATAGGTGGAATTGCCTTTTTAGGTGGCATATTCAAAAAATTGGCAATTAAAGAACCAACCCAAGCACCTGTGCCAGGTACTGGAATAGCCACAAACAAAAATAATCCTAAAGCAGTATAATTTTGCAATCTTTCACTTTCTTCAATTTTTCTAGTAGCTTTATTACTAGCCCAATCAATAATAACTTTAAATGGTTTCCACCTACCAAAAAAATCAAATAAAGGTCGAATATATTTTACTATAAAATATATTGGTATAATATTTCCAATAAAGCTGCACATAAAAGATTCAAAATATGAAAGACCCATTCCAACTCCAATAGGAATAGCTCCTCTTAATTCTACAACTGGTACCATACCAATAATAAAAGTGATTAAATATTTTAGAAATACTGGCATTATCTATTCTCCTTTTCAAAATCATATAAATATATGAATTTAATTCATTTTAACAATGACATTATTGTATAATATACTCAATACTTTGTCTAGTTATAATAATAAAAAAAGATAAATTACAGTTGAATAAAAAAATTCAATTTGGTAAAATTACTAAAAGAATTTATTTAAAGAGGAGAAATGAAATGATTGCATTAGTTACAGGAGCTTCTTCAGGAATTGGAAGAGATATAGCAAGAGAACTTGCAAAAAGAGGGTATAATATTATTGCAGTTGCTAGAAATGAAGATGAGTTAAACCAATTAAAAATAGAGTTAGAAGAGAAATATAAAATTAATGTAGATGTAAAACCTATGAACTTAATTGATAGGGAAGGATGTAAAAAACTACATGAAGAAACATTAAAACAATATGATAATGTAGACATTTTAGTTAATAATGCAGGCTTCGGAACCTGCGGAAAATTTACAGATACTAATTTGGAAAAAGAATTAGATATGATAGATACGAATATAGTTGCATTACATATTTTAACTAAGCTATTTTTAAAAGATATGGTAAAATCAGATAAAGGCCACATACTAAATGTTGCCTCAATTGCTGGTTTTATGCCAGGTCCATTAATGGCAACATATTATTCTACAAAAGCTTATGTTGTAAGACTTACGCAAAGTATCAGACAAGAATTATTTATGCAAAAATCAAACGTAAAAATAAGCTGTCTTTGCCCTGGACCAGTAAAAACTAATTTTAGCAAAGTAGCAGATGTAAAGTTTAATTTACCAGAAGCAAGTAGCACAAGAGTAGCTAAAACTGCAGTAAGAAAGATGCTTAAAAATAGAACACTAATTTTTTCTAGTTTATTTATATGGATAGGAAGAGTTTTAGCAAAAATTTTACCAGATCAGATATTGGCATTTTTCTGCTATTTTGCACAGAAAAGAAAAATACAATAATCACAATTTAAGAATAATATTTCAAATATTACAGAAATATTACAAAAAAATTAAAAAAGTACGGAAAATTCATTGACAGCTAGTACAAAAACATGGTATACTACTAAGTGATATATTTTAATAAAAATGTATTAATCTCCGTTTTAAGGTGGATGGAATGGTTATTAATATAAATTTTAATATCAAATAAATAACAGCAAAAACAGTTGGCAATAATGCCAGCGGTATTTTTGTTGTCTTTTTCATATCTATTAAGTTATTAATTTAAATAGTAAGAGGAATTGCAATATAATTACTTACGGAAATAGGCATTTTAAAAGCAGAAAATGCTAAAAGCCGTAAATTAATTATAGAAACAAGAAGGACTTTCTATTTAAAATCAATATATTTTTTAAATTTCTATTAAATTTCATAATCCACATATGTAATAAAATAGAAATTTAGTTTCTGCTTAATATTTTTTAGGGGTGATTCTTTTGTTAAAAGAGATTAAGCACGAGAAATGTTCTCGTAAGACCTTTGCTAAAATTGGTGATTCAGTTGAAATGCCAAATTTAATCAAAGTTCAAAAAGATTCTTATGATTGGTTTGTAGAAGAAGGATTAGGAGAAGTATTAAGAGATATTTCACCAATTATTGATTATTCTGGAAACCTAGTACTTGAATTCTTAGATTATTACATGGAAGAAAAAACTAAATACACACTAGAAGAAGCAAAAGAGCGTGACGCTACATATTCTACCAGATTACATGTAAAAGTAAGACTTATCAATCGTGAAACAGGTGAAATTAAAGAACAAGTAATTTATCTTGGCGATTTCCCATTAATGACAGATAGTGGTACTTTCGTAATCAATGGTGCAGAAAGAGTTGTAGTAAGCCAATTAGTTCGTTCACCAGGTTGCTACTATGCAGAAGAATTTGATAGCAAAACAGGAAGAAAAATTTATACATCTACTGTTATGCCTATTCGTGGTGCATGGATTGAATATGAAACAGACGGAAATGACATATTCTATGCAAGAGTTGATAGAACTAGAAAAATTCCTGTTACAACACTTTTAAAAGCAATTGGTATTGTATCAGATGAACAAATTTTACAATTATTTGGAGAAGAAAATAAAATAAAAGAAACTCTTCAAAAAGACCCAATTAAAACACAAGATGAAGCTTTAATTGAAATATACAAAAAATTAAGACCAGGAGAACTTCCAACAGCTGATGCAGCTAGAAACCTATTCAATGGATTATTATTTGATCCAAGAAGATATGATTTAGCAAAAGTAGGTAGATACAAATTTAATAAAAAATTAAGCCTAGCAAATAGAATTGAAGGAAAAGTTGCATTCAATGACATTATCGATTCAGAAACAGGAGAAGTATTAGCAGAAAAAGATACAGTAATATCAGAAGAAACTGCAATTAAAATACAAAACTCTGGTATAAATATTGTAGATGTTAAAATTGAAGACAAGCCAGTTAAAGTAATTGGAAACAGTACAGTTAACATCCATAGTATTTTACCAAAAGTAGACTTAAGTGACCTACATATTAAAGAAATGGTAAATTACAATGTTCTAAAATCAATTATAGATACTACTGATAAGAAAAACTTACACGATGTAATCAAAGAACGTATGGATGAATTAGTTCCAAAACATGTTACCACTGAAGATATAATTGCTTCTATAAGCTATTTATTAAATCTAGAACATGGACTTGGAAATGTAGATGATATCGACCATTTAGGAAATCGTCGTATACGTTGTGTTGGTGAATTATTGCAAAACCAATTTAGAATTGGTTTAACAAGACTAGAAAGAGTAGTTCGTGAAAGAATGACAATTCAAGACCTAGATGCAATTACTCCACAAGCTCTAATCAATACAAAACCAATTACATCATCAATTAGAGAGTTCTTTGGAAGTTCACAATTATCACAATTTATGGACCAAACCAATCCACTTTCTGAATTAACACATAAAAGAAGAATTTCAGCTTTAGGACCTGGTGGACTTTCAAGAGAAAGAGCAGGATTTGAAGTACGTGATATCCACTATACACACTATGGTAGACTATGCCCAGTTGAATCTCCAGAAGGACCAAACATTGGACTTATATCAGCACTTTCTTCATTTGCAATTATTAATGAATATGGATTTATAGAAACACCATATCGTAAAGTTGACCACAAAACTGGCAAAGTAACAGATGAAGTTATTTACATGCCAGCAGATGAAGAAGATAAATACATTATTGCACAAGCATCTGAACCATTAAATGAAAAAGGTCAATTTGTAAATGATAGAATTCGTGTACGTCATAAAGAAGAAATTACAATGGTAGATAAAAACCAAGTAGACTTTGTAGACGTATCACCAAAACAATTAGTATCAGTTGCAGCAGCAATGATTCCTTTCCTAGAGCACGATGACGTAAAACGTTCTCTAATGGGATCAAACATGCAACGTCAAGCAGTTCCATTACTTACAACAGAAGCACCAATTGTTGGTACAGGTATGGAATATAGAGCAGCTAGAGATTCAGGAATTACAGTACTTGCTAAAAATGACGGTATTGTTGAAAAGGTAACTAGTGATGAAATTCAAATTAGAAATAAAAAAGACGAAATAGACACATACCATTTAAGAAAATTCAAACGTACTAATGGCGGAACATGTATTAACCAAAGGCCAGTAGTAAGCGTTGGAGAAAAGATTAAAGAAGGAGATCTAATCGCAGACGGACCAGCTACCAAAAATGGTGAAATGGCATTAGGAAAGAACGTACTAATTGCATTCACAACTTGGGAAGGTTACAACTACGAAGACGCAGTATTAATTAGCGAGAGATTAGTTAAAGAAGATGTATATACTTCTATTCACATTGAAGAATATGATTGCGAATGTCGTGATACAAAACTAGGTCCAGAAGAAATTACACGTGATATTCCAAACGTAGGTGATGATAGCTTAAAAGACCTAGATGAAAACGGAATTATTCGTATCGGTGCAGAAGTTAGACCTGGAGACATTCTAGTTGGTAAAGTTACTCCAAAAGGAGAAACAGACTTAACTGCAGAAGAAAGATTGCTTCGTGCAATATTTGGTGAAAAAGCAAGGGAAGTAAGAGATACCTCACTTCGTGTACCACATGGAGAAGCAGGAACAATAGTAGATGTTAAAATATTCACTAGAGATAACTCTGATGAATTAGGACCAGGAGTAAATCAAGTAATTCGTTGCTACATTGCAACAAAGAGAAAAGTATCAGTTGGTGACAAAATGTCTGGACGTCATGGTAACAAAGGTGTTATATCTCGTATTTTACCAGAGGAAGATATGCCATTTTTACCAGACGGAACACCAGTAGACATAGTGTTAAATCCATTAGGTGTACCTTCTCGTATGAACTTAGGTCAAGTATTAGAGGTTCACTTAGGTATGGCAGCAAGAGCACTTGGATTTAAAGTTGCAACACCAGTATTTGACGGTGCAACAGATGAAGAAATCCAAGAACTATTAAAGAAAGCCGGACTTAGAGAAGACGGAAAAACAGTTGTATATGACGGAAGAACAGGCGAGCCATTTGATCACCCAATTACAGTTGGAGTTATGTATATGTTAAAATTACACCACTTAGTAGATGATAAGATACATGCTCGTTCAACTGGACCATACTCTTTGGTAACACAACAACCTTTAGGTGGTAAAGCTCAGTTTGGTGGACAACGTTTCGGAGAAATGGAAGTTTGGGCATTGGAAGCATATGGTGCAGCTTACACATTACAAGAAATGCTAACAGTTAAATCAGATGATGTTGTAGGACGTGTTAAAACATATGAATCAATCGTAAAAGGTGAAAATGTACCAGAACCAGGAGTACCAGAAGGATTTAAGGTATTAATAAAAGAACTTCAATCATTAGGATTAGATATTCGTCTATTATCTCCAGATAACCAAGAACTAGAACTAAAAGAAAATATAGAAGAAGGTATTGATTTTAATAGTATTGAAGATAGTAGAAAATTTGAATCAGAAGAAGAAAATGTTGTTGTAGATTTAGAACTAAATGACGGATATACAGAGGAAACAGAAGATTCAACAGATATGGATAATCTATTAGATACTAGTGATATAGACAATACAGAATTATTTGAGGGATTTGATGATGAAGAAATTCTACTAGATGATACAGACTTAGGTGAAGATAATCTTTTAAATGATCAAGACATTTTAGATGATGATAATGAGTAATAATTGAATAGCCTTCACAGTTATAACTAAATGATGACCAGAGGGAATTGTACAGCAGTGTAAATTATTAAGTTAGTAATTGTGAAAACCCTGAAAAAGTGTTGGCTGAGACGTATCTTTAACTAACACTTTGAAGAAAATAAAAAATATAAAAAAACAAGTGTTAGTTAATAATACGTCTCTAAACTGACACTAAAAAATAAGAAATAGGGGGCTACAAATAAAGTGGACGAATTAGAAATATTTAATAAAATTAAAATTGGTCTAGCATCTGATGAAAAAATCAGAGAATGGTCAAAAGGTGAAGTAAAAAAACCAGAAACTATCAATTACAGAACATTAAAACCAGAAAAAGATGGTTTATTCTGTGAAAGAATTTTTGGTCCAACAAAAGACTGGGAATGTCATTGTGGTAAATATAAAAGAGTAAGATATAAAGGAATTGTCTGCGACAGATGTGGTGTTGAAGTAACAAAATCAAAAGTAAGACGTGAAAGAATGGGACATATTGAACTTGCTGCACCAGTTGCACATATTTGGTATTTTAAAGGAATTCCAAGTAGAATTGGATTAATGCTAGATATTACCCCAAGAAACCTAGAAAAAATAATATATTTTGCATCATATATAGTAACAGATAAAGGAACAAGCGAACTATCAAAATATCAAGTATTATCTGAAAAAGAATATCGTGATGCAGAAGAAAAATACGGAAGAGGTTCTTTTAAAGCCGAAATGGGTGCAGAAGCTATTGAAAAATTATTAAAAGAAATCGACGTAGACAAGTTAACTGAAAAATTAAAGAAAGAGTTAGAAAAAGCAAGCGAGCAAAAGAAAGCAAAACTTGTAAAAAGATTAGATACAGTAGAAGCATTTAAACTATCTGGAAATCGTCCTGAATGGATGATTATGAATGTTATTCCAGTTATTCCACCAGATATCAGACCAATGGTTCAATTAGACGGTGGAAGATTTGCTACATCAGACTTAAATGACTTATACCGTAGAGTAATAAATAGAAATAATCGTTTAAAAAGACTATTAGAACTAGGTGCTCCAGAAATTATTGTACGTAATGAAAAAAGAATGTTACAAGAAGCAGTAGACGCTTTAATAGATAATGGTAGACGTGGAAGACCAGTAACAGGTGCTGGTGGAAGAGCTTTAAAATCTTTATCAGATATGTTAAAAGGTAAACAAGGTAGATTCCGTCAAAACCTACTTGGTAAACGTGTTGACTATTCTGGACGTTCTGTTATTGTAGTAGGACCAGAACTAAAACTATATCAATGTGGTGTACCAAAAGAAATGGCAGTTGAATTATTCAAACCATTTGTTATGAAAGAACTAGTAGGACGTGGTATTGCACACAATATCAAAAATGCAAAAAGAATGGTAGAAAGATTACGTCCAGAAGTATGGGACATTCTAGAAGATGTTATAAAAGACCACCCAGTACTTTTGAACCGTGCACCAACATTACATAGACTTGGTATTCAAGCATTTGAACCTGTATTAGTAGAAGGTAGAGCAATCAAACTTCACCCATTAGTATGTACAGCATTCAATGCTGACTTCGACGGTGACCAAATGGCTATTCACTTACCATTATCACCAGAAGCACAAGCAGAAGCAAGATATTTAATGTTATCTGTTAATAACTTGTTAAAACCACAAGATGGTAAACCAGTAACAGTACCAACACAAGATATGATTCTAGGTGCTTACTATTTAACAATGGAAGTACCAGGAGAAATTGGAGAAGGAAATTACTACTCTTCACCAGAAGAAGCAATTATGGCTTATGAAAATCATGATTTAGGCTTACACAGCAAAATCTGGGTAAGAATGGAAAAAGAAGTTAATGGAGAAATTCTAAATGGTAAAATAGAAACTACAGTTGGTAGAATTATTTATAATCAAGGTATACCACAAAACCTTGGATTTGTTGATAGAACCCAACCTGAGAATCTATTCAAATTAGAAATTGATTTCCCAGTTTCTAAAAAGAACCTAGGAAAAATAATTGCAAAATCAATTAATACAAATGGATTAAGTGCAACAGCAGAATTACTAGACTATATAAAATCAACTGGATTTAAACATTCTACAACAGCTGGTATTACTGTATCTATTGATGATGTTAAAGTACCACCAGCTAAAAAGAAAATATTACAAGATGCAGATGAGCAAGTAAACAATGTATTAAAACAATATAAACGTGGTTTAATAACAAACGAGGAAAGATACAACTCAGTTATTAAAATTTGGGAAAAAGCAACTGACGATGTTACAGAGGCAATGAAAAGTAACTTTGATGACATGAACCCAGTATATATGATGAGTCAATCTGGAGCCAGAGGTAACGTAAACCAATTAAGACAAATCTCTGGTATGCGTGGACTTATGGCAAGTACTACTGGTAAAACAGTTGAAATTCCTATTACATCTTCTTTCCGTGAGGGATTGGATGCACTAGAATACTTCATTTCTGCCCATGGTGCCAGAAAAGGTTTAACAGATACAGCTTTAAGAACAGCCGACTCTGGATACTTAACTAGAAGGTTAGTAGATGTATCTCAAGACATCATTGTTCGTGAAGATGATTGTGGAACACATGAAGGAATTACACTAGAAGACATTAAAGACGGAAATCAAGTTATAGAAAAATTAGAAGAAAGACTAGTTGGAAGATTCCCATTAGAACCTATTATAGATCCAAATACAAAAGAAGTACTAGCAGACACTGATACTATGATTTCGGATGCAATAGCAGAAAAAATAATAGCAGCAGGAATTGATAAAGTTCAAGTACGTTCTGTAATTGGATGCCATACAAAACATGGTGTTTGCCGTAAATGTTATGGTATGGGATTAGCAACACGTGATTTGGTTAATATTGGAGAATCTGTTGGTATTATTGCTGCACAATCTATTGGTGAACCTGGTACACAGCTTACAATGAGAACTATTCACTCTGGTGGTGTTGCAGGTGTAGCAGATATCACACAAGGTCTTCCAAGAGTTGAAGAGCTATTTGAAGCTCGTAAACCAAAGGGATTAGCTGTTATTACTGAAATTGACGGTACAGTTAAAATCTCTGAAGAAAAGAAAAAGAAAGAAGCTATTATTACTTCTAAAGACAATTCTAAAACATATACAATTCCATTTGGTGCTAAATTAAAAGTAAAAGATGGTGATACAGTAAAAGCGGGTGACCCTCTAACAGAAGGTTCAATCAATCCAAATGACATCTTATTAATAAAAGGACCAGAAGGAGTATTTGAATATTTAGTACAAGAAGTTCAAAAAGTTTATCGTAACCAAGGTGTTGATATCAATGATAAACACATTGAAGTAATTGGTAGACAAATGCTTAAAAAAGTAAGAGTAGAAGATAATGGAGATACTGAATTATTTGCTGGTTCTCTAGTAGATGTTTATGAATTTGAACAGGCAAATGAAAAGGCAAAACAAGAAGGTAAAAAACCTGCAGAAGGAAAACGTCTACTACTTGGTATTACAAAAGCATCATTAGCAACAGAAAGTTTCTTATCAGCAGCATCATTCCAAGAAACTACAAGAGTACTAACAGAAGCAGCTGTTAAAGGAAGAACAGATGAATTAATTGGACTAAAAGAAAATGTTATTATTGGTAAATTAATTCCAGCAGGAACAGGACTTCCAATTTACAAAAATACACATATTAACACAGAAGAAAATGAGGAAGAACAAACTACTGCAAATACAACAAACTAATAAAACATTACAAATAAAAATTTGTTACATGTGTACGTTGATTGCAACTACACGAACAAATGAAACTTATAAAAAGAGGCAGGAAACCACTGCCTCTTTTTATATATATAACAGGTTAGGTACCTAAATTCACCTGAGTGAAACGAACGGCATGTATTTTGCACCTACTTAGAAGACTTACTTGGCAAAATGCCTTTCATCTTATTTTTTAAATTGACAAAAAACAAGAAACGTTGTACAATTATATGCATAAATAAAAAAGGAGGCATTTATGCCAAACAATAATAAAAAAGTATTTGAAGGATTAATATCAAAAACCAAAATATATTTAATTATTATTGCAATTTTACTAATCCTAATTTGTATATTAAACACAAAATATATATTTCCAGCTATTATAATATATGCTTTAGTATTGCTATACACATATTTGAGCAATAAAAAACGTAGGAATGAGCTATCAGAGCATATTCAAGACCTAACATTTAATATAGATAAAGCATCAAAAAACACAATGATTAATTCGCCATTTCCACTTGTTATAGCCGAAACAAATGGAAATATATTTTGGAAAAGCACAAAATTTAGCAGTGAATTTGCAAATGTTGATATAAAAAATATATTAAACAACTTATTAAAACAAATTAAATTAGAAATTCAAAATAATCCAGAAAATTCTGAAAATAATATCCATACAGAACTAGAAATAGGTAATAAAATATATGAAATATTAGGAAAATACACAAAATCAAAAGAAGAATATATAGTAACTCTATATTTTATAGATAAAACACAAGACATTGAAGTACAAAAAGAATATGAAAACTCAAAAATTTGCGTAGGAATTATTATGCTTGATAACTTTGAAGAAGTTAATCAAAGACTAGAGGATGAAGAAAAACCAATACTAATGGCAAACATTGAA
>CANRPQ010000041.1 GCA_947632525.1 uncultured Clostridia bacterium | reverse complement strand
CTTCCCTTGAAAAATTATCACTAATATAGTATAATAAACAATTGATAAATTTCTGGGAGGAAAATCATGTTAGAGAACCAAGATGAAATTCGAGAAAAGGAAAATCATAGAGTATTTAAACAATTATTAAATACTTTTATGAAAGAAGAATATAACAACGAGAAAAAAGAAAATATAGAATATGCACAAAATATAAAAATAATTCCAAAAATGTATTTTGATGATTTTAATAAGAGAATGAAAATAGAATTTAAAATAGGAGAAAAGCAATTCTATAAAATTAAAAATTTGCCAGATTTTTATACTAAAATGCTTCACCAAGAGCCATACCAATATGGCACAAAACTGAACCTAATTCATCGCAAAGAATCATTTTCAGAAGATAGCATTCCAATATTAGAATTCATGTTGAAATATGCAGAAATTATGAAGTACAACAACGAAGAAGCTGATAACTATACATACTATAAAAAAGCGTATGCATTAGATAACATTTTTGTTTCTAACATTGGGTTAGATGATTTATTTGATGCATTAAAAAATACCGAAGTTTCATTTCAAAGAAATACAACAGAAAAAACAATTTACTTTTCTTCAGAAGAACCAGAAATTCCATTTATAATTAAGCAATTAGACAATAATAAATTTCAATTTGAAACTAATATTGATATTTTTAGCTATGAAATTTTAGAAGGAAAAGATTACATTTATTTACTTCTTCAAGATGCAATATACCGTTGCAGTAAGCAATTTGAAAATAATACCCTAAAAATATTACAAGTATTACGCAAAAATTATACTAATCAAATTATAATAGATGAACAAGAATTAACCAGTTTTTTTGCAATAATAGCACCCAATATTTCACAAGACATACAAAAAGAAAATTTATCTCCAGAAATTGAAAAAAGGTGCATTCCGAAACCATTGGGAGTAAAAATATTTTTAGATTATGATAAAAACAATTATATAACAGCAGATATACGATTTTGCTATGAAGATTTTGAATTTAATCCATTAATAAATGAAAATATAAAAATAGCAAGAAATATTATCAAAGAAAATGAAGTATTACATCAATTTTTAAAAACCGGGTTCATGCTAGATAGGGCAAAATCCAGATTAATATTAACAAAAGATGATGCAATATATCAATTTTTATCAGAAGAAATGGATGAATATTTAAAAAAATATGAAGTACTAGCAACAGATGCATTCAAGAAAAAAGAAATTCATGGCTTTCAAATAAAAAATTTAGGAATTCGTATTGAAAACAATCTACTAGAAATAGATTTATCTCAGATAGGAATTGATTTAGCAGACTTAGCAGAAATTTTACAAAAATATCAGCTAAAAAAGAAGTTTTATAGACTAAAAGACGGTAGTTATATAAAACTAGAAGATAATGAAAGTATAGCATTTTTAGAAGACTTAGCAACAAATATGGAAATAGACACTAAAGACATAAGTAAAGGAATTATAGCACTTCCAGCTTATCGTACTTTGTACTTAGATAAAATGCTAAAATCACTAAAAAATGTAAATATTAAAAAAGATGATTCTTATCAAGATATGATAGATAAATTAGAAAATAATGCAGAAAATAGCGATATAGAAATACCTAAAGAATTAAATGCTAACCTAAGAAATTACCAAAAAATAGGATATCAATGGCTTAAAACATTGGATGAGTATAATTTTGGCGGAATTTTAGCAGATGATATGGGTCTTCGGAAAAACATTGCAAGTATTAGCTGTTATTTTATCATATAAAAATACACAAAAACAAATTGAAAAAAAGCCAATGCCATCCATGGTTGTATGCCCTAGTTCATTAACACTTAACTGGTTGGGAGAAGTAGAAAAATTTACTCCTACCCTAAAAGCTCTAGTTATAAGTGGAAATGCAGTAGAACGAGAAAGAAGAATCAAACTAATTGAAGATTATGATATAATTATAACTTCATATGATTCACTAAAAAGAGATATTGAATTATATGATGAAAAATTATATCAATTTAAATATATGATAGCAGATGAAGCGCAATATATTAAAAACAATAGCACACAAAATGCAAAAGCAATCAAAAAAGTTCATGCACAAACAAGATTCGCATTAACAGGAACTCCAATTGAAAACTCACTTTCTGAATTATGGTCTATTTTTGATTTCATAATGCCGGGCTATCTATTTAAATATCGAAAATTTAAAGAACTATATGAAATTGCAATAGTAAAAGAAAATGATGAAACTAAAATGCAAAAATTAAAGAAAATGATAGAACCATTTATACTAAGAAGGGTAAAAAAAGAAGTTCTAACAGAATTACCTGATAAGACTGTAACTGTGTTGTACAACGAAATGGAACAAGAACAACAAAAAATTTATTTAAGCTATTTAGCAAATGCAAAAAAAGAAGTTGCTGATGAAATACAGATGAATGGATTTGAAAATAGTCAAATAAAAATTTTAGCATTACTTATGAGATTAAGGCAAATTTGTTGCCACCCAAGCTTATTCTTACAAGATTATGAGGGTGAAAGCAGTAAGCTATCACAATGTATTCAAGTAATGGAAGATGCAGTAGCAGGGGGACACAAAATTTTACTATTCTCAGGGTATACTTCAATGTTTCAAATTATTGAAAAAGAACTTAAAAACAAACAAATAAATTATTTAAAACTAACAGGTCAAACTAAGGTATCAGAAAGAATTGAGCTAGTAGATAAATTTAATGAAGATAAAGATATAAAAGTGTTTTTAATTTCTCTAAAAGCTGGTGGAACTGGGTTAAACCTAACTGGTGCAGACATGGTAATCCATTATGACCCATGGTGGAACATTTCAGCTGAAAACCAAGCTACGGATAGAACATATAGAATAGGTCAAAAAAGCAATGTACAAGTTTATAAATTAATAACCAAAAATTCTATCGAAGAGAAAATATATGAATTGCAACAAAAGAAAGCAAAATTAGTTGATAATATGCTATCAACTCAAAACACATTTATTAATCAATTATCAAAAGAAGATATCATGGAATTATTTGGATAAAATTAGTACTAAAGGAGCATATAAATATGCAAGAATATATAACAGTAATTGGCGGAGGATTAGCAGGATGTGAAGCCGCATATCAAATTGCAAAAAGAGGAATAAAAGTAAAACTATATGAAATGAAACCAAAGAAATTTTCACCAGCACATAGTAATGAAAACCTTGCAGAAATAGTTTGTAGCAATTCTTTAAAATCTAATTTACACACAAATGCATGTGGTTTATTAAAAGAGGAACTTAGAATGTTAGATTCTTTATTAATTCGTATTGCAGATGAAACTAAAGTTCCAGCAGGACAAGCCTTAGCTGTAGACCGTGAAAAATTTGCAAAAAGAGTTACAGAAGAGATAGAAAAAATGGAAAATATAGAAATAATCCATAAGGAAGTAGGAAACCAAACTGTTAATAACATAGATGATATCTTAATAAACCAAGAAAAATGCTGTGAAATAGAAGAAATGGCAAAACAAGGAATTATAATAATTGCAACTGGTCCACTAACATCGGACAAACTTTCACAAGAAATATCAAATATAACAGGGCAGGATAAACTATATTTTTATGATGCGGCAGCACCAATTATAGAAAAAGAATCTATTGATATGAATATTGCATTTTGGGGAGAACGTTATGAGCAAGAAAGAGAAAGAGAAGAAGATATAGAAAAATGGAAAGAAAGAATAAAAACACAAGATAATGCAAGTTATATAAATCTTCCAATGAACCAAAAAGAATATGAAGCATTTTGGACTGAATTGGTTAATGCAGAAATAGTAACATTACATGACTTCGAAAAAAGTGAAATTTTTGAAGGATGTATGCCAATTGAAATTATGGCAAAAAGGGGAAAAGACACATTACGCTTTGGACCATTAAAACCAGTAGGATTTACAGACCCAAGAACAGGTACAAGACCTTATGCAGTAGTTCAGCTAAGACAAGATAATAGTGAAGGAAACCTATTTAATATGGTAGGCTTTCAAACAAACTTAAAATTTGGAGAGCAGCAAAAAGTATTTAGCTTAATACCTGGCTTAAAAAATGCAGAATTTGTAAAATATGGGGTAATGCATAGAAATACATATATAAATTCTGCCAAGCTATTAGACAATACATATCAACTAAAAACAAATAGTAATATATATTTTGCAGGTCAAATTACGGGTGTAGAAGGATATGTAGAGTCAATTTCATCTGGATTAATAGCAGGTCTAAATGCAACACAACAATTAATTTCTAGTAGAAATAAAAAAGATAATACTAAAATAATATTTCCAATAACCAGTATGATAGGTGCCTTAGCAAATTATATATCAACTGAAAATGACAGGTTTCAGCCAATGAACGCTAACTTTGGAATTTTACCAAAACTAGAAGAAAATATTAAAGATAAAAAACTGAAATATACAAAATTAGCAGATAGGTCACTAAAAAATATGTCAGAAATGTTACAGAAATATTACAAATAGATTAATTTCTACAATAATTTACATAATATTGTTGCAAAAAAATGGAAAATGTTGTATAATAAGAAAGTAGTGATAAAATACGAAAATCCATTTTAGGAGGAAAATATGAAATTAGAAGAATTAAGAGAAAGATTAGAAAATATTAAAAACATGGATAACATGTCAGACTTAGAAGAACAAGTTTCTTTAAAAGATGAGCTTACATCACAAATTCAATATTCAAATGATTTAGAAAAAGAGCTTTTATTAGAATTAGAAGAAACAAAAGATTTTTCTAAAAGGGAAGAATTAAATACAAGAATTCAAAAACTTAGAAAAGATAAAGATGAAAAACAAGCTCAAGCAACAGAAATTGAAGAAATGTTGTCTGAAGAAAAACAAAGAAGAAGCGAAGAAAAACAAAATGCTAAAATGGAGTTTACAGCAGAACTACAAGAAAGACAAGATAAAATCAAGGCAGGAGTAAATAAAAAGCAAAAACAAATAGAAGAATTAGAAGCAAGTAGAAAAGAATTTTTAGATACAATTAAAGAAAATGAAACTATTTTAAAATTAAAAAAGCCAGATTCAAAAGTATATATTTCTGCCACCGAAGAAAATGCAAAATGTATTGAAGAAGCAAGAAAAAATAATAAAAGAGTAAAAAGATTAACTAGAGATATTGCAAAATTAGAGCAAGAATCTTCTGACATTGATACCATTTTACAAGAAATAGATAAAATTGAACAACTAAAAAAACCTGAAGAAGCACAACGAAATGATGCAGAAAGTAAACCAAAACAAGAAGAACCAATAAATGATGAAGAAGTAAAAAAGCAAGAAGATTTAATGTGGTCAGAATATAGACAAGAACGAGAAGATAAAAAAGCTAAAGAAATAGATAAGGCATACCAAGAAAAAGAAGAACAAGAAAAAATTGAAGAGAAACAAAGACAAGAAGATTACAAAAAAGAAATCGATATTTTTGATGAAATTGAAAAACAAACTGGTTCAAAATCATCAAAAAATACAGAACAAACTGGAAAACCAACAGTACAACAAGGACAAGAAAAAAATGAAAAAGGTTCAGAAACAGGAGAGCCTAAAAATAGTTATTCTATTGGGCAAATTTCATTTGTAATAGAAGAAAATCAACCTACATATCATCTTATCGTGAAAAATGAAAAAGGAGAAGAAGTAGAAACTATTTCCATTCAAGGGTTTGATGAAATTAAAACAATTGATGAAGATAAAGAAATGTCATTAGCTAGATTTAAAAATATTCATCAACCTGGAAAATACTATGATGTTAATGTCGAAAAATTATTAATTGAAGCAGATAAAAAGTACAATACATCGGGTCTTAAAAAATACGAAGAAATGATGAGAAAAGTAGAATTAATAAGTCAAAGAGGCGAAATACTTGATATTGATTATGATTTTTCTGAATTATATCTAAAACCAGAAGATAAAAATAATAGACAATTGTTAAAAAAACTTAAAAACATAGCTAAAGCAAATAGAAAAAAAGATTTAGCATCATATGAAAAAGAACCTGATATTTTAAAGAAATTATTGAAAAAAATAAAAACTAAATCTTTACCAGAAGCACTAAGAGAACATGATAAATATAATGTTGATAAAAGAACACAAGATTTAATTGATAAAATGGAGCAAGGAAGAGAAAATCTTACTGCAGAAAGACTTATGAAAGATTTAAGAGAGCTAAAAGATGAACCTGGTTTTAGTAGTGAAGTATATAAAGAAAGTAAAAGAGAGGCAGAAAACAAATATAGAGCTTATAGAGAAAGTTTAAAAGAGGATTACGAAAGCGAAAACTCTGAAAAACCTGAAGTAAGCGAAGTACAAAGAGAAGTTGCAGATACAGTAAGAGAGATAATGGATAATGGACAAGAAGTATCAGCAGAAACTGCAGAAGATAGAGATGAAGAAGAGAGATAAAGAAAAATCAGAGAAATAGTGAAACAACCGGAAAAATTAAGATTTTCTATTGACTTTATTGATTAAAAATGATACAATATAAACCGTTAGTGTAAAATACGTAGAATACGTATTTCCCTAACGGTTTTTGTATTTGATTATTTTAATTTATATCAAAAATATTTCAAACATATTACAAAAACAAAACAATATTAATTTTATAGAAAAGAGGTGAAATTTAAGTGCCAACAATTAATCAATTAGTAAGAAAAGGTAGAAAAAGTTCTACAACAAAATCAACAGCACCAGCATTACAACATGGATATAACTCTATGAATAAAAGAGTTACAAACCAAAGATCACCACAAAAAAGAGGTGTATGTACTGTTGTAAAAACTGTAACACCTAAAAAACCAAACTCTGCTTTAAGAAAAGTAGCCAGAGTAAGACTATCTAATGGATATGAAGTAACTTCATATATTCCAGGTATTGGACATAATCTACAAGAGCATAGCGTTGTTTTAATTAGAGGTGGAAGAGTAAAAGACCTTCCAGGTGTTAGATACCACATTATTAGAGGAACATTAGATACAGCAGGTGTTAAAGATAGAATGCAAGCTCGTTCTAAATATGGGGCTAAAAAGCCAAAGAAATAAAAATTTGTAGAATGGTGCTAATAATACATTACTAGTTTAAGGTACTTAAATTTAGAATAGATTATATAGCACTATACGGGAAAGCAAAAGCTTTTCAGAGTACCTAAACATACAATTTGGTATGAAATTAAAAAAGGAGGGAAGAATAGTGCCAAGAAAAGGATTTATAGCAAAAAGAGAAGTATTACCAGACCCAATATATAATAGCAAAGTTGTTACAAAATTAATTAACAATGTTATGCTTGACGGTAAAAAAACAGTTGCTCAATCAATTGTATATGATGCATTTGATATTATTAAAGAAAAAGAGCAAAAAGATCCACTAGAAGTTTTCCAAGCAGCACTTGAAAATGTTATGCCTGTTCTTGAAGTTAAAGCAAGAAGAATTGGTGGTGCAACATACCAAGTACCAATTGAAATTAGACCTGAAAGAAGACAAACTTTAGGTTTAAGATGGCTTGTAATATATGCTAGAAATAGACATGAAAAAACAATGGCTGAAAAATTAGCAGGTGAAATTATGGATGCAGTAGCTGGAAACGGTGGAGCATTTAAGAAAAAAGAAGATATGCACAAAATGGCTGAAGCTAATAGAGCTTTTGCACATTATAAGTTCTAATAAATGTAGTGCAGGGCACATTTTGTAATTGAAAAAAATATATAAAAAAGATGTGTCTATATTAAAGAATAATAAATAGTAGAGGAGGATAAAAAATTGGCTGGAAGAGAGTTTCCTTTAGAAAAAACAAGAAATATAGGAATTATGGCTCATATAGATGCAGGAAAAACTACAACAACAGAAAGAATACTTTTCTATACTGGTAAAACTCACAAAATTGGTGAGGTTCATGAGGGTGAAGCTACAATGGACTGGATGGTTCAAGAGCAAGAAAGAGGTATTACAATTACTTCTGCTGCTACAACTTGCCAATGGCTAGGACATCGTATTAATATAATCGATACCCCTGGACACGTAGATTTTACTGTAGAAGTTCAAAGATCTTTAAAAGTACTTGACGGAGCCGTTACAGTATTAGCAGCTAAAGGTGGTGTTCAACCACAAACAGAAACAGTTTGGAGACAAGCTGATAAATATGAAGTTCCAAGAATGGTATATGTAAATAAAATGGATACAACAGGTGCTGATTTTATGCTTTGTGTAGAACAATTACACAATCGTTTAAAAGCAAATGCTGTTCCAATTCAACTTCCAATTGGAGCAGAAGAAAGCTTCAAAGGTATTGTAGACTTAATCAAAATGAAAGCATTTATTCATAAAGATGACTTAGGAAAAGAAATTGAAGAATGCGATATTCCAGATGATTTAAAAGCACAAGCAGAAGAATATAGAGCAAAATTAATAGAAGCAGCAGCTGAGCAAGATGATGAATTAATGATGAAATATCTAGAAGGTGAAGAGCTATCAGAAGAAGAAATTAAAAAAGGAATCAGAAAAGGAACAATTGAAAACAAAATTATACCTGTATGCTGTGGTTCTTCATATAAGAACAAAGGTGTACAAGAATTATTAAATGCAGTTGTAGACTTTATGCCATCACCACTTGATATTGCAGACATTAAAGGTGTTGATATGGAAGGAAATGAAGAAACAAGAAAAACATCTGATAGTGAGCCTTTTGCAGCATTAGCATTCAAAATTGCAACAGACCCATTTGTTGGAAAAATTTGCTTCTTCAGAGTATATTCTGGTACATTAGATGCAGGTTCAACAATTTTAAATGCAAATAAAGATAAAAAAGACAGAATGGGAAGAATTTTATTGATGCATTCAAATCACAGACAAGATATTGATAAAGTATATGCTGGTGATATTGCTGCAGCAGTAGGATTAAAAGAAGTTGGTACAGGTGATACACTTTGTGACCCTGCACACCCAATTATTCTTGAATCAATGGAATTCCCAGAGCCTGTTATTGATATTGCTATTGAACCAAAAGATAAAGCAAATAGTGAAAAAATGGGAATAGCTTTATCAAAACTTGCTGAAGAAGATCCAACGTTTAAAACATGGACAGATCAAGAATCAGGTCAAACAATAATTGCTGGTATGGGTGAGTTACACCTAGATATCATTGTTGACCGTTTAAAAAGAGAATTTAAAGTTGAATGTAATGTAGGTAAACCACAAGTTTCTTATAAAGAAACAATTAGAAATAAAGTTAAAGTACAAGGTAAATTCATTCGTCAATCAGGTGGTCGTGGACAATATGGTGATGTATGGCTAGAAATGGAACCACTAGAACCAGGAAAAGGAATTGAATTTGAAAGCAAGATCGTTGGTGGTGCAGTTCCAAAAGAATACATCAAACCTATTGAAGATGGTGTTAGAGAAGCTGCTCAAAGCGGTGTATTAGCAGGATACCCTGTAATAGACTTTAAAGCTACATTAGTAGATGGTTCTTACCACGAAGTTGACTCTTCAGAAATGGCATTTAAGATTGCTGGTTCTATGGCATTTAAAGAAGGATGTAAACAAGCAAAATCAGTTATTTTAGAGCCAATTATGAAAGTTGAAGTAACAGTTCCTGAAGAATACATGGGAGATGTTATTGGAGATATTAACTCAAGACGTGGTAAAATGGAAGGAATGGAAGCTATTCAAGGAAATCAAGTAATTAGAAGCTTTATTCCATTATCTGAAATGTTTGGATATGCAACAGATTTACGTTCAAAAACACAAGGTAGAGGTACTTATTCAATGGAACCAAGTCACTATGAAGAAGTTCCAAAATCAGTATTTGATACTATAGTTGCATCAAGAACAAAGAAACAAGACTAAATTTAGTTAAGAAATAATTTTAAATATTTCTAAATTCAATAATGCTAAATTTAAGTGCAAGTTTACGTAGTTAAATTAATGTATTTATATTGATTACGTAACAACACAGAAAAACGATTTTTTAACATTATTGCATTAGGAAAAACAAAAATAATAAAAACTACTTGATTTTATGCTAAAGATAGTATAAAATACAAGTACTTGAAAAAGATTTTAATATTAAAATATAAAAACAATTAAAGGAGGAATTTTCAAATGGCTAAAGCAAAATTTGAAAGAACAAAACCACACGTTAACATTGGTACAATCGGACACGTTGACCATGGTAAAACAACAACAACAGCAGCTATTACAAAATACCTAGGATTACTAGGAAAAGCTCAATATGAAGCATACGATCAAATCGATAGTGCTCCAGAAGAAAAAGCAAGAGGAATCACAATTAACACAGCTCACGTAGAATATGAAACAGA
>CANRPQ010000040.1 GCA_947632525.1 uncultured Clostridia bacterium | reverse complement strand
GATCATTTAGAAGGAATACTTTTTGTAGATAAAATAATTCCTGGAACTCTAGAATTTGTAGAGACAGAAGAATAATTTGCAATATTATGTAAAATATGTTATAATATTATATAGAGTCCGAATGGACTTAAATAAAAAGACAGGAGATGTACAAAATGGCAGAAAACAAAAGTGTGCAGAACGAATTCCTGAGCGACCTCATGAGAGCGAAAACGACAGTGAAGATTTTTCTCACCAACGGATTCCAGATGACGGTGAGAATTACCGGCTACGACAATTTTTGCATCCTCGTGAAGGACACGCGGGACGGTAAACAGAAGATGATTTACAAGCACGCCATTTCTACTATCGGTTTTTGGGATTAACCAGCAAAAAACCTGTTTTACAAACTCCCCGGAATATTTTTCGGGGAGTTTGCTTTAAAGTAAAATATTATAAATATTGTTTCATTTTTTCAATATTATTATTTTGTAAATTAATAAATTCATTTAAAATATCCTTTATTTCTTGTTCCATTTCAGGACTATGATTTAACAACTTTTGAGCCTCAATTATTCCCATTAAATTTCCTTGAATCATTAACTCGGCAATATGAGAATTACTTTTATCAGCTAAAGTGTTCATTTGTACACCAGTCCATGACATCATTTTCTGCATCATAGGTTCATCATCTGGTATTTCTCCATACTTTTCAAATTGAGTATTTACTTTATCCAAAATTTTTCCATACTCTGCATATTGAGAACTTAAATCTTCTTTCATTTTTTCATCTTCTACTTTATCAGAAACAAAAGTAATACTATCAAGACCCATTTTTGTAGCTTTTGCAATTTCATTTAAAATTGTTAAATTAATATTTTCATCCATAATTTTTACCTCCAAAAATATTATAACCAAAATAAATAAAAATAATCTGAAAATGAAATGACAAAAAATGACAAAAAAACATTGAAAAATAACATGTTTTAAACTATAATGTACTTGTAAAAAATGTAGAAGGAAAGTTTATTTATGTCAGATGTAAAATGGACTCAAGAACAATTACAAGCAATTAATGAAAAAGGTTTAAATATATTAGTAGCTGCTGCCGCTGGTAGTGGTAAAACAGCTGTACTTGTAGAAAGAATAATAAATAAAATAATAAACGAAAAAGTAGACATTAATAAAATTTTAGTAGTTACATTTACTAATGCTGCAGCAGGCGAAATGAGGGAAAAGGTTTTAGAAGCAATTTACAAAAAATTAGAAAAAGACCCAACAAATGCTCATATACAAAAGCAAATTACATTATTGAGTAAAGCAAGCATTTGCACAATCGATTCTTTTTGTTTAGATGTAATTCACAATCATTTTTATGAATTAGATTTATCTAGCAACTTTAGAATTGCAGACACAACAGAGATAGACTTATTAATGCAAGATGTATTAGAAGACTTATTTGAACAAAAGTATATAGATAATGATAAAGATTTTATAGATTTATTAGAAATGTACACAAGCTATCGAGATGATGAAACTTTAAAAGACTTAATATTATCGATTTATAATTTTGCTCAAAGCACTCCATTTCCAAAAAAATGGATACATGAAAACGTAGAAAAATTTAATATAGATAAAAATAGCGATTTTATTAAAACTATATGGGGTCAATCTATAATAGAAGAAATAAAGCAAGAAATAGAAGACAGTATTTTTAAATTAAAAAATATACGAAATCAGCTTGAAAAATATCCAGAATGTGAAAAATTTTATAATGTAATTAATGAAGATATTATACAGATAGAATCTGTTATAGAAAAAGCAACTTCATGGGATGAAGTATATGAAGCCATTCATAGAATCAATTTTATAAAATGGCCAGTAGATAAAAAAGTAACATTAGACATAAAAGAAGAAGCAAAAGAAGTGAGAGACAACGTAAAAAAAGCAATAAAAGAAAAAATACAAATTTTAATAAATCACAATTCTTCAGAAATTTATAAACACTTTGAAACTACATATTTAACATTAAAAAAAATAGAAAAAATAGTTTTAGAATTTAGCAATAATTTTGCCGACAAAAAAAGAGAAAAAAATTGTATTGATTTTAATGATATTGAACATTTTGCATTAAAGATTTTATTAGACGAAAATGGAGAAAAAAAAGCAGTTGCAAAAAAATATGAAGAGAAATTTGAAGAAATTGCAATTGATGAATATCAAGATAGTAACTTAGTACAAGAATCTATTTTAAATAGTATTTCTAAAGGAAATAATATTTTTATGGTAGGAGATGTTAAACAAAGCATATATAAATTTAGACAAGCAAGGCCAGAGCTATTTTTACAAAAATATGAAAAGTATAAAAATAAGGACGAACTATTTGCAAATGATATAAATAATGATTTAAAAATTCAATTATTCCGTAATTTCAGAAGTAGAAATAACATACTAGATATTACCAATTTAGTATTTGAAGAAATAATGAGTAAAGAACTTGGAGATATTAATTATAATGAAAATGAATATTTAAATTATGGTGCAAACTACCCTGAAATAGAGAATATAGATAAAAGCAATAATGAAACATCAATTCAAAACATAGACCACGAAAGAATTACCGAACTTAATATTATTGATATGAAAGAAAACGAAACAATTACAGCAATTAAAGGAGAAGAAGATAAAGAAGAAACAGAGCGAATAGAAGATGATGTATTAGAAGCAAGATTTGTAGCCAATAGAGTAAAAGAACTTTTAGATAGTAATTATAATATATATGATAAAAAAGTTGGATATAGACACATAGAACCAAAAGATATTGTAATTTTATTAAGATCTACAAATACGTTAGCAACAATATATGAAAAAGAATTATCAGAAATTGGATTACCAGTATTTAGTGACAGCTCTACTTCATATTTAGAAAGCGTAGAAGTTGAAACAATTCTATCTATTTTAAAATTAATAAATAATCCAATGCAAGATATACCTTTAGTTGTAGTATTAAGGTCCAATATAGGAAACTTTACAGACAATGATTTAATTAATATTAGATTAGCAGACAGAAATTGCAATTTTTATGAAGCTCTTTTAAAAGCAAGAATATCTTGTGAAAAGCCATTAAAAGAAAAAATAGAAAAACTACTTGAAAAACTAGAAAAATGGAGAGAACAGTCAGAATACTTACCACTAAATGAACTTATTTGGCAAATTTACTTAGATACAGGATACTACCAATATGTTGGGCTATTGCCAAGTGGTGCAATAAGGCAGGCTAATTTAAAAATGCTATTTGAAAAAGCAAAGCAATATGAAACAGCAAGCTTTAAAGGTTTATTTAATTTTATTCAATTTATAGAAAAACTACATAAGCAAAGTAGTGACACGGTTTCAGCAAAACTAATTGGAGAAACTGCAAATGTTATACGAATAATGAGTATTCATAAAAGTAAAGGTTTAGAGTTCCCAGTAGTTTTCCTATGCAACAGTCATAAAAAGTTTAATTTAAAAGACTTAAATGACACAATTCTACTACACCAAGATTTAGGATTTGGACCTACATTAATTGATATTAATAAAAAAATAAAGTATAATACAGTTGCAAAGCAAGCAATCTCATTGAAAGTAAAACAAGAAACTCTTTCAGAAGAAGAAAGAATTTTGTATGTAGCATTAACAAGGGCAAAAGAAAAACTAATAATTACTGGAAGAAGTAAGGACTTACAAAAATCTTTACAAGAAAAAAGAAAAAATTTATCTATTTATCCAGATACAGAGAACTTTAAAATAGATAGTAGATTAATAAAAAAATGTAATTCATATTTAGACTGGATAGAATATGTATATATATTTAATGAAAACAAAAATATTTCATTAAAAGGCAAAAATCTAAAGTTACCTGAAATTATGAACTTAAAAGTGTATTCAAAAGATGATTTAATAAAAGAATTAAAAACTAAAGATGAGCAACAGGAAAACAATATTCAAAATATTATTGAAGAAAAAATTGATAATGATGAAGAAAATATTGAAAAGATAAGAAATATATTAGAATGGAAATATCAATATGAAATAGATACTAAACTTCCAACAAAAACATCTGTAAGTAAAATAAAACAAGAAAAACTAAATGAAATATCTTATTTTGATAGTCAAAATAAATCAGAGGAAAATATAGAGATATCAGAAAATAATAAACAATTAATAAAACCAGAAAATTTAGAAGAAGAAAATGTATCTGATATTACTCCAGCACAAAGGGGAACTTTAATTCATTTATGTATTCAAAAAATAAATGAAAAAAAAGATTATCAAATACAAGATGTTAATAATTTAATTCAAGAACTTGTAGAAAAACAAATTATATCTGAAACAGAAGCAGATGCAATAGATAAAAATTTGGTATATTCATACACACAATCAGAATTATTTAAAAATTTAGCACAGGCAAAAGAAATACATAAAGAGCAACCTTTTTATATAAACTTACCAGCAAAAGAAATATTTGAAGAAGCACAGAAATCAAATTCTGAAAAGAATATTTTAGTACAGGGAATTATAGATTTATATTATATTGATAAAAACAATCAAATTCATTTGGTAGACTTTAAAACAGACTATGTACCAAAAGGAAAAGAAAAAGAGGTAGCAGAAAAATATAAAATACAAATTGATATTTATCGTAAAGCTTTGGAACAGGCATTAGGAAAGCAAGTTACCACTGCACAAATTTGCTTAGCTAACTGTAATTGGAAGCAAGTTTCAATATAGAAACATCATCACTTTAGTAGAAAGGAAAATAAATATGCGTATAGATAAATTTTTAAAGATGTCAGCAATAATTAAGAGAAGAACAGTAGCAAACGAAGCAGCAGACGGAGGCAGAATTTCTGTTAATGGAAAAACAGTAAAACCAAGTTACGAAGTAAAAATAGGGGATAAAGTAGAAATTAAATTTGGAGATAAAATTTCTAAATTTGAAGTCTTAAAAATTCCACAAAAACAAAGCGAACCAATTGAAACTTTGATAAAAATGTTATAAAGGAAGGGTGAAATGCATGAAGGAAAAATATGATATCATTGTAGTAGGAGCTGGGCCAAGTTCAATATTTATGGCATATGAGCTTATTCAACTACATAAAGATAAAAAAATTTTATTAATAGAGCAAGGAAAAAAAGTAGAAGACAGATATTGCCCAATTGATAAAACAGGAAATTGCATCAAATGTAAGCCATTTTGTAATATTACCAGTGGATTTTCAGGAGCAGGGGCATTTTCAGACGGTAAATTATCACTATATAATGAGGAAGATGATGATATCTATATTGGTGGAATTTTACATCAATATATTGGCGTTAATAAAACAAAGGAATTAATTGATTATTGCGATAAAATATATTTAAAATTTGGTGCAGATACTAAACTTGAAGGAACAGAACATAAAAAAGAAATTAAAGAAATTTATAACAAAGCAAAAAAAGAAGGAATTAATTTAATAAATATTCCAATTCGCCATTTAGGAACTGAAAAGGCACATGAATTATATAAAAAACTAGAAGATTATTTAACAGAAAACAATGTTGAAATTAGATATCAAACCATTGTACATGATTTAATAATTGATAAAAATGTAATTAAAGGTGTTAAAATAAAACCAGCTAGCCAATTGTTAAATGAAGAAGCGGAACTAGAAGAAGTATATAGTGATAATGTTGTAATTGCAGTAGGAAGAAAAGGTGCCAACTGGCTAGTAAATATGTGTGATAAGCATAATATAAAAACAACCTCTGGAGTAGTTGATATTGGAGTTCGCTATGAATTACCTGACGAAATTATGAAAGAAGTAAATACATACATGTATGAAGGAAAATTTATAGGAAGACCAGGTCCATTTAAGGATAAAGTAAGAACATTTTGTCAAAATCCAAGTGGATTTGTAGCATCTGAAGTATATGATAATAACTTAAGCTTAGTAAATGGGCACTCATATAAAGAAAGAAAAAGTACCAACACAAACTTGGCAATTTTGGTATCACACCATTTTACATATCCATTTAATAAGCCAATTGACTATGGAAGAAATGTAGCAAAAAATGTTAACGAATTAGGTGCAGGAAATATATTGGTACAAAGATTAGGCGATATTTATCGTGGAAAAAGAACATGGGAACAAGAACTTAATAAAAACAGTGTAGTACCAACTTTAAAATCAGCAGTACCAGGAGATATAACCTATGCAATTGGTTATAGAACGATGACAGACATTCTAAACTTTATTCGTAGCATGGATAAAGTAATTGAAGGATTTGCAGACCCAGACAATTTACTATATGCACCTGAAATTAAATTTTATAGTAATCAAGTAGTAATAGATAATAACTTTGAAACCAGTGTAAAAGGGTTATATTCTATTGGAGACGGTGGAGGAATGACAAGAGGATTAATGATGGCATCAGCATCAGGTGTTCAAATGGCAAGAATATTAGCAGAAAAATAAGGAGAAAAATAATGTCAAACTTTGTACACTTACATATACATAGTGAATTTAGCTTACTAGACGGAGCAAACAGAATAAAAGATTTACCTGTTAGGGCAAAAGAGTTAGGCATGGACGCTATGGCAATTACAGACCATGGTGCTATGTTTGGTGCGATTGACTTTTATAAAGCATGCAAATCAAATGGCATAAAGCCAATTATAGGATGTGAAGTATATGTAGCACCACGCTCTAGATTTGATAAAGACCCAAACTTAGATAGCAAATATAGTCACTTAATATTACTTGCAAAAGATAATGAAGGCTATAAAAACTTAGCACAACTAGTATCATTAGGATATATAGAAGGTTTTTACTATAAACCACGTATTGACCATGAAATCTTAGAAAAATATCATAAAGGTTTAATTTGCTGTAGTGCTTGCTTAGCAGGAGAAGTAAATCAAGCAATTATGGCAAATGACATGGAAAAAGCCAAAAAAGTAGCTTTGTGGCATAAATCTATTTTTGGTGAAGACTATTACTTAGAAATTCAAAACAATGGAATTAAAGAACAAGTACTAGCAAACCAAAAACTAATAGAACTTTCTCACGAATTAGACATTCCACTAGTTGCCACTAATGATGCTCATTATTTGAAAAGAGAGGACGCATACAATCATGAAGTATTACTATGTATTCAAACAGGAAAAAGAATGACAGATGAAGATAGAATGCGCTTTGATACAGAAGAATTATATGTAAAATCTCCAGAAGAAATGAGTGAATATTTCAGCAATGTTCCAGAAGCAATAGAAAATACTGTTAAAATAGCAGAAAAATGTAATGTAGAATTTGAATTTGGACATACAATTTTACCTAATTATGATGTACCAAAAGAATTTGCTACCCATTATGATTATTTAGAAAAACTAACAAATGATGGAATTAAAAATAGATATGGTGATAACCCTTCAAAAGAAATTCAGGACAGAACAAAATTCGAACTTGGTGTAATTAATAAAATGGGATATGTTGATTATTTCCTTATAGTATGGGACTATATTCACTATGCCAAAACACATGATATACCAGTAGGCCCTGGTCGTGGTTCAGGTGCTGGCTCAATTGTAGCATACGCAATAGGAATTACAGACATTGACCCAATTGCTTATGGACTTCTTTTTGAACGTTTTTTAAATCCAGAAAGAATAAGTATGCCCGATTTTGACGTGGACTTTTGCTATGAAAAAAGGGATAAAGTAATTGAATATGTAGAACAAAAATATGGAAAAGACCATGTTTCTCAGATTATTACTTTTGGAACTATGTCTGCCAGAATGGTTATTCGTGATGTTGCAAGAGTATTAGATTTACCATATGCAGAAGCCGATAAATTAGCAAAAATGATACCAAACGAAATACATATTACAATTCAAAAAGCAATGGAAAAAAATATAGAATTAAAAGAACTATATGATACAGATGAGACAATAAAAAAATTGTTAGACATTGCAATGGCATTAGAAGGTATGCCAAGGCAGGCTTCTACACACGCTTGCGGTATAGTAATTACCAAAAATCCAGTTGTAAGTTATGTTCCACTTTATTCAAGAGACGGTGTAATTTCAACACAATATATAATGACAACACTAGAAGAATTAGGACTTTTAAAAATGGACTTTTTGGGGCTTCGCACACTAACAGTTATTCAAGATACAATTGATTTGGTTAAGCAAAATCAAGGAATAGATGTACAATTTGATGAAATTATGAATGACCCTAAGGTATATAAACTATGGCAAAACGGAGATTCAGTTGGTATATTCCAATTTGAAAGCCAAGGAATGACTAACTTCATGAAAGAACTAAAGCCAGACTGTTTAGAAGATATAATTGCAGGTGTTTCACTATATCGTCCAGGTCCTATGGATCAAATTCCAAGATATATTGCAAATAAAAAAGACCCACAACATGCAGTATATACACATCCTTCTCTAAAACCAATACTAGAAGTTACCTATGGATGTATGGTTTATCAAGAGCAAGTAATGCAAATAGTAAGAGATTTAGCAGGATATTCTCTTGGTAGAGCAGACTTAGTAAGAAGAGCCATGGGAAAGAAAAAATTAGATGTAATGGCAAAAGAAAGAGAAATATTCATAAATGGACAAGTAGATGAAAATGGAAATGTAGTTGTTCCAGGTTGTGTAAGAAACGGTATAGATGAAAAGTCTGCTAACAAAATATTTGACGAAATGGCTGAATTTGCAAAGTATGCATTTAACAAATCACATGCAGCAGCTTATGCGGTGATATCATATAGAACCGCATACCTAAAAGCATACTACCCTGCAGAATTCATGGCAGCAATGCTTAATAGCTTTTTAGGAAATCAAGACAAAATACCAGGTTATGTAGAAGAATGTAAAAGATTATCAATTGAAATTCTAAAACCAGATATTAATAAAAGTAATACTAAATTTACAGTTGATAATAACCAAATTCGTTTTGGAATGGGAAGCATTAAAAATGTTGGAACATCGGCTGTAGATGAAATTGTAGCAGAAAGAGAAAAAAACGGAGAATACAAAGACTTTAGTGATTTTTGTGAAAGAATAAAGGATTCCTCAGTAAATAAAAAATGCATTGAAAGTTTAATCAAAGCAGGGGCATTTGACAATTTAGGGCAAACTAGAAAAACACTATTAGCATCATTTGAAACAATTATCGATACAATTGCAAATAATAGAAAAAATAGTCTTGACGGACAAGTTTCAATGTTCGATTTAGGTGGAACTACCAAAGAAAATGAAAAAATAAAATACAACTATACTACATTACCAGAATATGATAAAAAAGAAATGCTATCACAAGAAAAAGAAATGCTTGGCTTATATATATCAGGGCATCCATTAGAAAATATGAGGGCTCAAATAGAAGCAAAAACAAATATAAATACATTTATATTAAAACAAATAGCATCAGAAAATCAAACAGACTCAATAGACCAAGGAGAATTTAAAAGAGAACAAACCTATGAAGAACATCAAACAGAATTTAAAGACGGTCAAAATGTAACTTATGCAGGAATTATTACAAACGTAAAAAAGAAATACACAAAAAACAATAAACTAATGGCATTTGTAACAATTGAAGATTTATATGGTCCAACCGAGTTTATAGTATTTGATAATTGTTATCAAGCTTGCAACTCTGAAATAGTAGAAGAAAACATTGTAATAGTGGAAGGAAAGCTTAGCATTAGTGAAGATGAAGAACCAAAGATTGTTGCAAGAACTATTAAAGCATTTACAGAAAATAAACCAAAAGTATTTGAATTAGACATTACAGAAGCAACAGAAGAACAAAAAAACAGACTAAAAGGAGCTATTTATTTCTTTCAAGGAGATAGAAACAATATAGGTATACAAATTGTAAACGGAGAAAAAATAGATAAAGCAGGTGGAATTTACATGACTCCTGAAATATTAAATCAATTTGAAGAAATACTAGGAAAAGAAAAAGTAAGGATTAAAGAAATTTAAAATATAAAATAATGTATAATAATTAAACATGGGGGTGCATTACTATGGAAAATAAAATAGTATATTTAAAAACTTATATTATTACAATAGTAGTAATGATAATATTATTCTTAGCAGGCTTAGGTGGAGTTGCCTACTATTATGAACAAAAAATAGAAAAAATCAAAACTGATGAACTGAATATTCAAATAATAGAAGACACAGATACAAGTGTTGATAATGTAAAAGTTAAATAAGTGTTTTACACTTGCTTTTGCTATTTAACTTAACCTAAAAATTACAACGAAAAATAAAATCTACAAAAATCCATGAAAATTTTAAAAAGGTACTTGTAAAAAACAAATAGTTAATGTACAATGTAATAGTAAAACAAAAGAAAAGGAAATATTTAAAAATGGCAAAAGCTAAAACCGTTGGTGCTGTACACACACACACCAGACTGTCGTCCAAAAGGTTTTTGATAAGTGAATAAAAATGAAAGAAAATTTAAAATATAAAAATAATAATATATATAAAATAAAAAA
>CANRPQ010000039.1 GCA_947632525.1 uncultured Clostridia bacterium | reverse complement strand
CGTTTCACTTCAAATGATATATTATACGTTTTTTGCATAAATATTAGAAAGTTATGTTTTTACATTGTTTATTAATTTTTATTTTGCTTTTTTTGCTACATTTGCAATTTCAGTAAATGCTTTTGCATCTGTTACAGCTATTTCTGCTAACATTTTTCTGTTAATAACAACATTAGCTTTCTTTAATCCATTGATTAATTGGCTGTATGTTAATCCATTCATTCTTGCAGCAGCATTAATTCTTGCAATCCATAATTTTCTGAAATTACTCTTTCTATCTTTTCTACCTGCATAAGCATATTTTCCAGATTTCATAACAGCTTGTTTAGCCATTCTAAATCTGTAGTGTTTTGCACCATAATATCCTTTTGCTCTTTTTAATATTTTTTTATGTTTTTTACGAGTAATTCTTGCTGTTTTTACTCTTGCCATTTTATTTCACCATCCTTATTTTCTTAGTTAAATTTTAGTTACCATATGGTAGCATTCTTTTAATTCCTGCTTCGCAAGTTTTATCTGCATAAGCATCTTGTACCTTACCTCTTGATTTTGCTCTACTAGTTTTGTTAGCTAAAAGATGTCTTCTATTAGATTTTGTTCTTTTTACTTTTCCTGTTGCTGTATAAGAATATCTTTTCTTAGCTGCTTTATTTGTTTTTAACTTTGGCATAACTATATTCCTCCTTTTAATAATGTTATATATTACTTATCAGCTTTTTTTGCTAATATAATAAACATATTTTTACCTTCTAGAACTGGCTTCTTTTCTGAAACTGAGATGTCAGATAAATCTTCAATAAATTTGTTTAATACTTGTTCTCCCAGTTTAACATAGTTCATTTCTCTTCCTCTAAATTTTAATGTGATTTTTACTTTGTTACCTTCTTCTAGAAATTTTCTTGCATTTTTACTTTTAAATTCAAAATCATGTTGTTCAATGTTTGGTGTAATTCTGATTTCTTTTAGTTCAAAAGTTTTTTGCTTTTTACGAGCTTCTTTTTCTCTTTTTGCTTGTTCAAATTTGTATTTGCCATAATTCATAATTTTGCATACTGGCATTTCTGGATTTGGTGCTACCATAACTAAGTCTAGTTTTTTCTCGTAGGCTAAGTCTAATGCATCAGTTAAATCCATTGCTCCTTTTTTTTCACCGTTTTCATCAATTACTTGAACTTTATTTGCTCTAATTTGTTCATTAATTGGTAATTCTTGTTTAATATAAAACACCTCCATTTTACTATACAACAAAAAAAGATTGATTTAGAAATCAATCCATTGCTCATTTTTCTAGCTTTATATTGCTAGTTAAAATTTTAGACTACTAAAATTAAAATAATGTTTTTAATTTATTAATCTAGTATTAGCCTTTTCCCTTTGGTGAAGGCGAGCTATGGAATGCTTCTTTTTTTATTTACGTGTATTAGTATAATGCATTTTTTAACAAAAGTCAATAGGTTTTAGGAAAATTTTAGCTAAGATATTGACTTTTACTTGTTTTTAGATTATAATATTAGAGCATTTGTAGTAATATGATTTATTTTAATAACTTCTCCCCGGTAGTTTTTAAGATAAATTTCATATAAATATTATTTTTAAAAATGAAATGGAGGATATAATTTACCATGAATAATACAACATATAGTGTTAAAAAAAGTGAAATTGAAAGTAAATGGTATATAATTGATGCAGCTGATAAGCCATTAGGTAGAGTTGCTACTGAAGCTGCTAAATTATTAAGAGGAAAACATAAACCAACTTATACAACTCATATGGATGTTGGTGATCACGTAATTATTATTAATTGTGAAAAAGTAGTTCTAACAGGTAAAAAATTAGATCAAAAAATTTACAGAAGTCATTCAGGATATATTGGTGGAATGAAAGAAACTACTGCTAGAGAATTATTAGCAAAGAGTCCAGAAAAAATGATGACTCATGCAGTAGAAGGTATGCTTCCTCATACAAAGCTTGGAAGACAAATGGCTAAAAAATTAAGAGTATATGCTGGTGCGGAGCACGAAAACATTGCTCAAAAACCTGAAGTATGGGAGGTAAAATAATATGGCAAGAAAATCTAATAATATTGTATTTTTAGGAACAGGAAGAAGAAAAAAATCAATTGCTAGAGTTAGATTAGTAGAAGGAAAAGGAACAATTACTATTAATGGAAAAGCATTAGAAGAATATTTTGGTACTAATGTATTAAAAGTTATTGTAAAACAACCATTAGTAGCTACTAATACACTTGACAAATATGATGTTGTTTGTACTGTAACAGGTGGCGGATTATCTGGTCAAGCAGGTGCTGTTCGTCACGGTATTGCTAGAGCTTTAAATGAAGCTAACAGCGAATATAGACCAGCTCTTAAATCTGCAGGATTTTTAACAAGAGATCCTCGTATGAAAGAAAGAAAGAAATATGGTCTTAAAAAAGCTCGTAAAGCACCTCAATTCTCTAAAAGATAGAATTTATTATTACAAAAACCACCCATTTGGGTGGTTTTTTGGTTACTTTGCCTGGTATTCACAGATTTTAAACATGGCTCCAGATCGGTGAATTTTCTCACCTTTTAGGAGAAGTTCCTCTTCTACCAGGCGGCAAAATGTTTCTTCTTGGTCTGCAGGAATGCCATCTGTACAGATGAATCTCGTATACGGATTGTAAAATGAGAATTCCACCTCATACAGTCTCCGTGCCTCTTCGGCCGCCATTGCTTCTAATTCATGCTGTGGCAACCTACCTATTAGGTACATTTTGCTATACCTCCTTAAAATTTGGATTAGCATTATTATATCATTTTTATTCTATAATATCAACTGAATTATCTTTTGTTATTCCTTCTAAATTATAATAGCTATTTGGTACTTCACCTGCAATTATTCCTTCTGCTAGTAATACTTGATTAACGATTTGCTCTTGTATTGTTTCAAATGGAGTTAGAATAGTTACATTACAACTTACTTCTAGGTAAATTCTGTGAAGTGTTTGATTAATTCCAGCTGCTTTAAATTCAGATTTTAAATCTGTATCTAAATTACCGTGCTATTTCCATTTTAAATTTTACATTTGGCCCTAATCCTGCTAGTAAGTTGGTTCCAAAAAAGCTCCCTAATCTAATACTGAAATTATTATTTTCACTTTTTTCTAATTCTTCCTGAATGTGAATAGGTATATCTGAAATAATTTCATTTACTGTAATTACATTTGTTCCTATCATTTTTATATTTCCTTCAGAATCTTTTGTAACTTCAATTAAATCTTCGTATTTATATTTTTTCATTACTTCGGTAGCTTCGTTATTTGAAATTTTAGTTGCAATGGATTTTGCCATATTTTTGCATTGTTCTTCCATGATTGGCTTTATAGATTGCACTATAAAATATGCAAAGGTAAAAGCAATTATGAAAATTACCAATACCAATGCAAATCTTTTTCTATTCTCTTGTTGCTTTAAATTGTTTGTTTTTATCATTTTTTTAGGTAATCTTATGTGATTTCTAGTAAATATTTTCTCATCCATGATATCTAGGAATAAATAATTGTCTTCCTACTTGCAGATTGTTTGCATCTTCTATCCCATTTACCCTACTAATATCTTCTACAGTACTTCCAAATTTCTTAGCTATTTTCCATAAAGTGTCTCCTGGTTTTGTAAAGTATATTACCATGCTATATGGGCAAGAACTTCTATTTTCTTCATTTTCTTTTACATCATCTATTATTGATAGACTGCTATCACTAGAACTAATTGCAGTAAATGTTAAGTCTACTTTAATGTCAATGCTTTCATCTGGCATTACTACAAAATCTTGCATACTTATTTCTATAATGGTATCAACAGTCATATCTGGTTTTATTCCCTCAAAATCCATAGAAAAATTAAAAGGAATACTAATTTGCTTTGTTTCAATTCCATTTGTTTGGGCTGAAGCATATATAAAGTTAAGCTCTACTTCTCCTTCATAAAGAATACGACCATTTAAAACATTTTGCTTTTCGATAATTGGGTATACTTCTACATCATAGATTTTACGTGGTCCTATCTCAGGTAACATTTCCTTTTCACGAATATTGCATACTTGCTGTCTACTATTTTTCTGTCCAATTACTTTTACCCTCTTTTGTGAAAATTGTAAGTTAGTAGTTGGACTGTATAAGTCTTGTATTATGTTGAGCTCTTTGTTTTCATATGCTTCACAAAATGCTTCAATTTCAACTTCAACATAAATAGAATGTTCTTCTACGTTATTCGGTTTTATAATTAGATTTTTAATTTCATATTTTACATCACAAGTATGTTCCTCACTAATATTTGGCAGGTCTATAAATCCCATAATTGGAATTTTTCCTTCCACTACATTAATTCTGTTATCTTCTGTTAAATATAGTATTTTAGTTTCTAAGTCTGCTTTAATTAAGACTTTATTATAGCTAATTTTGGTATCTTTATTAGTTATTTTAAGGCTTGTTTTCATTACTTCAACTAAATTATCTGCTTGGTCTATAGCAAAAGTATCTTTCGCATACACTTTTGTAGTTCCATTTCCTATAAGTGAGTTGATATGAAAATCTCGATTCAATAACTGCACATCCTTTAAATTTTCAATATTTCTAACATACTCTACTGTTTCATTTGAAGAAATTTTTGCTTCTATGTCTAAAATTGCCTTTACATGAATTTTTCTACCATTTAGTACTTTGCAATCTAATCCTTTTAATACTAAGTTAGTATTTAATGTCATATTGCTGTTTGCTTTTTCCATATCAATTATTTGTGTAAAGTCTAAGTTTGTATTTAATCCTCGTACTGCATTTTCATCTTGTGTATCAGCTAAGTACATTATATATGTGTTGATACAACCATCTAAACGAATTTTACCATCTAAAATTTCTTTTTTATAAATGCATACTATACCACTTGTACTAATAACATTTAAAATATCAGGTTTTATGTCTGGAACAATGCAATCCTCTTCTACGAAAATGGTATCTGTTTTTTGGTCAATAATTTGATTTAATACCAAGCTGTCTTTTGCGGTCTCTATTGACATATTTTTCCCTCCTTATATTTTATAATCTCTATTTATATATATTGACAAGACTAAAAAAAATTCCTAAAAATAGGAATTTTTTTAATTATCATTAAAAAAACTCATACTTATTAAGTATGAGTTTATATATACTTGCTAAAGTTTTATCTTTTGCATAATTTATTCTTTGGTTTTTTATATAGTTATCTTTAGTTTCTTAATTATACAAGTACTTTCTTTGTTTTTTTCATGTCTGCTACCGGTGGAATTAGTGGGCTATACCCATTTCCGTCAAAAACATCTACTTCAACAGTTCTTGTAAGAACATCTGTATAGCTATAGGTAACATTACGATTTTCTTCCTCATATTTAATTACAAAAATATTAGGATATGTTTTTTCTATTGTAGCTTCTTTTTCAAAGGACTTGCATCTTCCAAGTGAACCTTTGACAATTATCTTTTGTCCTATTTTTTCGTTAATGTCTGTTTTTAAACTAGTAATATCATTTGGGCAAATCATGTCATCACCTACTTCTTTAAGATAGGCAAATTATATCATTTGAGTCGCAAATTGTCAAAAGCGGTTTATTTAAGTCGATACCTTACAACTTAGTATTTTCAAGCATTTTCAGCATTTGTTTTGCTATTATTACAATTGTGTTACATTTTTGTTACAAGTTTGTAATAATAGAGTATGCTATATTAGTAATGTTTTCTTTTTTCCTTGTGCTCCTATTCCACTTACACCCCTTTGTCCATCACGTAATTCTGACTCTATGTCTCTAATTGTAACAAATTTGTCACTATTAGTAATAGCAATTTTTTCAGCTACTACTAATGGATCCATAAAATCAATTAGTATTCTAGCAGGAGATGATGCGAAATTTGCACCTGCTAACATAAGTCCTTCATAATAGCTTTGGCAAGCACCTGCAAAAATCACTAAATCTTTTTCTAGCTTTTTCTTTCTTGCTTCTTCAACTGTTTGAATAAAATATCTAGAGTTTCGATAGTTATAGATATCGTTAAATTTAGTGCCTTTTCGTATCATTCCGTCATGACCTGTTATTATTAAAATATCTGGTTTATATCTCTGTAATAAACTACCAACTATAAGTGGTTGTTTTCTTTCTGAAATATTTTTGACAATAGCATTTAACCCTATTTTTCTATAATACCTGCTAGATTTTTCAGCGTATTTTCTGTCTCCGTCTAAATGTAGGATTTTACCTGTATAAATTATAATTTTCTCACGAATAGAGTAATATTCTTCACTATTTTTTACTTTGGTATATTTTTGAATTCTTTTTGCCACTTTTTCTTCTAACTGTCTTACATGTTGTTCTACTTGCTTTGGATTCATTAGTTCTAGGTCGTCCAAATAGCTATCTGCTTGTATTCTAATTGTTAATCCTTTTAAAATGGCAAGTTCTTTTTTATCATGTGTTTTTATTATTTTTTCTACTATAAACGCAACATCTTTTCCGTAGGAAATTCTTCCTACGATATCTCCTTTTTTTATTTTATTCATATCATAACATCCTCTCTTATAGAAAGAACTTCACATTTTATGTGATTATGATATTTTATGTCGTTTTTTGTAAAAAGGTACTTGATTTAGATATTTTTTATTTTTTACTTGTTTTTCCAAAAATTGTATGCTACAATATGTCTGGCTTTGAAAAATGCAAAGCTTAAATGAATTTATTATTTTATAGACTATTCCCTTTCTTAATTATGATATTGAAAAGGTCCAATGTGTCAAAAATATTAAATGTCAGAAATTGAGAAGGAGGTAATATTATGGCAGACAAAACTTTAGTATGTAAAGATTGTGGTGCTGAATTCGTTTTCACAGAAGGTGAACAACAATTCTACGCTGAAAAAGGTTTTACAAATGAACCTCAAAGATGCCCAGAATGTAGAAAAGCTAGAAAAGCTCAAAGAAGAAATTTCAATAATGAAAATAACTAATTTAAATAATTTTAAAACCTGTTACCAAAAGTAACAGGTTTTGTTATATATTAAGGTTAGTTTTCCTTAGTATATGTGGTTTAAAGTTTTATTAATATATGATAAGTTTATATTTATTACTTCTCCTAAATAGCTTGTTTATCGTGATGACTATATTTCATTTTTGTAGCCATTCCTCCCCTAATATGTCTTTCTGCTTTGTTTTCATTTAATATTTTTCGTACATCATGTGCTAAAATAGGATTTATCTTAAGTAGTCTTTCACTAACATCTTTATGTACAGTGCTTTTGCTTACTCCAAATTTTTTTGCTGCTCCTCGAACAGTATCTTTACTATCTATAATATAGTGTGCTAAATTTACTGCTCTTTCTTCTATAGAACTGTTTCTTTCCAAATGAAAAACCCCCTTAAAATACGCTGTTTTCTACATTGTATTCAATAGGGGTTTGTATTATGATAAACTTTTAGGGACGGAAGAAAAAAGTTCAGAATGTAGTTTTTGTTGAAGAATTTTTTCTATTTAGTTTTATTAATATATATTCATAAAAAAACTACTCTCTTTTGAGAATAGTTTTTTCAATTTTAACTATTAACTAATTCATAATATTCTCCTTGTTTATGAATAAGCTCATCATGATTTCCTTCTTCAATTATTTTTCCATCTTTCATAAGTAATATTTTATCACATTTTTTTATTGTTGATAGTCTATGTGCAATGATAAAACTTATCTTTCCTCTTGTTATCTCCTCAATTGCTTTTCTAACCATCATTTCAGATTTATATGAGAGTGATGCTGTAGCTTCATCAAGTATTATAATTTCTGGGTTTTCCACCATTACTCTAGTAAAATTTAACAGTTGCTTTTCTCCTGCTGAAAAAATATCTGTATCGCTAGAAATTTTTGTTTCATATCCATCTTTTAATGACATTATTTTGTCATGTAAATTTAATTTCTTACATATTTCAATAATTTTATCTTTTGAAATATCTTTATTTGCATAGTTTATATTTTCTAATATTGTTCCATCAAATATTACAACTTTTTGCATAATATAGCCAATTTTATCTCTTAAACTTTTTATACTATATTCTTTATAATCTTTTCCATTTATTTTGATAGTTCCTTCTTCTAAGTCATAAAATCTACAAATTAAATTTACCAAGCTTGTCTTTCCACTACCTGTTCTTCCAATTAACGCAATACTTTCATTTTTATTTACATTAAATGATATATCGTTTAAAACATTTTTCTCATTATTATATGAAAAACTAATATTTTCAAATTGTATACTATTTACATTTTCTAATTCTATTCCTTTATCTATATTTTCCTCTTCCTTTTGTAGAATACTATTCATTCTCTCATATGAAATTTTTCCAATATTTCTAATTTGAAATCCTTCTATTACCCATTTTGCATATGTTTCTGGCGAAGATATATATCGTGCAAGAATTATCATAGCACCATATGTGATGGCACCTTGTTCAACTCCTATTGAGCCAAGTAATATATTTATAACCCCAACAAATGATACTATAAAATCATATATACAAGTATATGTTCTAATATTTTTTTCTAATTTGTTAACAGTTTTTTCATATTTTGATATTAATCCTTTTACTTGTAACATTCTCTCATGTTCAATTTCTAATGATTTTATAGTTGAGTATCCTTGAACTTGTTCATTTGACCAATTTAAGATTTTAGCATTTGCTTCTCTTTTTAATTTTGTATATTCAACTGACTTTTTGTTAAATATATATGTTATGAAAAAACCAAATAAATAAATAAAAAATGTTATTGTAACTATTGGTATATCTAAATACATAAGTACAAGCAATGTTCCCACTAATCTTACAATTCCTGCAAAGTAGGATCTACATATACCAGTACCATACCATCTTGCAAATTCTTTAGTATCATTTATTATATTTTCTAGTATTTCACCAACTTTTATTTTATCTATTTCACTTTGTGTTGTTTTCTGTAGCTTTATATAAATCTTTTCTCTATAATCTGCTTCTAACTCCTTTTGAAGTCCTTCATCATTAAAATCTTCAAAAAATGTAACAATAGAACGTAAAATATTAACTCCAAAATAAGTTATGCCTAATACAATTATCAATTTAATGTTTTTACTTGGAATTGCATACTCTACCATAACAATTGTAAATGCAATAAAAACTACTACCATTATACTTGTTATAAACCAACCGAATTGCTACTTTAATTGATTGTTTCTTGTAATTATTAATAATTTCCTTTAACATTACTTAAAATTCCTCATCTTCTATTATTTTATTTTTACTTATTTCTATAATTTGTTTATAAAATTTATTTGAGTTCATCAAATCTTCATGCTTTCCCACTTCAATAGTTTTATCATTTATAAATAATACCTTATCACATTTCTTTACTATTTCTACATCATGTGAAATTATTATTGCACCTATTTTCATTTTTATAATATTGTTTAATATGTTTAGTTTTGTTCTAGTATCAAGTTTCGATAAAGAATCATCAAAAACTATGAAACTGTTTTGCTTTACAAAAGCCCTTGCTATTGCAATTCTTTGCTTTTGTCCACCAGAAATGTTGTTTCCACCTTTTCCTATCTTATATTCTATTGTTCTGTCAAATCCTTTTATATCCTCATATATATCTGCTAATTTGCAAGCCTCTATTATTTCTTCATTTTGTATAAGTGGATTAGTAATATTAATATTATCTTTTATTGTATCTGTAAACAAATATGTATCTTGAAGAACAACTCCTATATAATCTCTTAAGCATTTTTTGCTAACATGTTTTATATTGTTTTTTCCAATGTATATATCTCCAGTATAATCATAAAAACCAATTAAAGTTTTTGAAATAACTGTTTTTCCTGAGCCATTATCTCCTATAATTGCCACATTCTCATTTTTGTTAATAATAAAATTTAAGTTTTCTAATATAATATTCTCGTTTAATTTTATATTTACATTTTTGAAAATAATATCTCCATCTAATTCTACATCTGGATTTTCTTCTATGTCTTCATTTAAATTAATTAAATTTGATAATTTTTTATACGCAACAATAAATTCATTTATAGACTTTAACTTATCAACTGAATTATATACATATTCCAAGATTTTAGTTGCATATGTAAGTAAAATCGATATAGTAGCAAGTGTCATTTTCCCTTGTACAACAAGTATTCCACCCCATAATAATATAAATGGCTCTTTGAAATTTCTTAATGTATGTGTACCTATTCCATATAATACTTTCATTTTTGCAAGTTTTATTTCTTTTTTCTTATATTCACTATTCATTTCTGAAAAATCTTTAATTTCTTTGTCTTTTCTGTTAAATATTTTTAACATTTTAGATTCTTCTAATTCGATTGTTGTTTTGTTTATTACTTCTCTATTGCTATCTACAATATCTTCTACCAATGGCTTTGATGCTTTAAAGTACCAGATAGATAATGCAACTATTAGTCCACAAATTATGGCTATAAATAATCCAACTGTACTATTTAATTGTAAAGTTTGTGCTACTGCAAATATAATAATAAAAATCGTATCAAAAAATAGATTTATTTGAGAATTGAAAAATTCAGAATATGTAGTAGCATCGTTATTTACCCTTTGTATAACATTTGACTTATCAATATTACTAAATTGCATATATTCTATCTTAGGTATATGTTCTAAAACTAATTC
>CANRPQ010000038.1 GCA_947632525.1 uncultured Clostridia bacterium | reverse complement strand
AAAAACATCATACCAGTTGGTGCTTCTTTTGTCTATTTTTTTATTTCATTTTTCCCACATATTATTTATGCTAATATGATTAAAATAATTCTATAATGCTATGTTTCTCATCAGTAAAAGGAGAATATTCTTTATTTGATTAACTATCATTTCGTGTGGCAAAACCATAAAAATCGTCAAGTGAAAAGTTAAATGCAATTCTGTAAAGTAAATGCAATTTGTACTATTAAATGCATATTTAAAAGCAATATTTTGCACAAAAATTAAAAAAATAAGAAAAAATGATTGACTTTATCAAACAATTGTTCTATAATAATATCTGAATAGTTAAAATAATATATTGAGAAATGGAGATGATATTATTGAAAGAAATTGATAAAACTAGTAAATCCTTTGAAGATATTAAGCATATTGACGAAAATGGTGTTGAATTCTGGTATGCCAGAGAACTTATGAAAATTTTAGAATATAATAAGTGGGAAAATTTTGAAAAAGTAATCAATAAAGCTAAAGATGCATGTGAAAATAGTGGTATTAGTGTATTTGAACATTTTCCTGATGTCAGGAAGTTGTCAAAACGTGCTAATAATGCTGAGATTGAAATTAAAGACTATAAACTAACTCGTTATGCTTGTTATTTAATAGCACAAAATGGAGATAGTAGAAAAAAGGTGATTGCTTTAGCTCAAACATATTTTGCAGTTCAAACTAGAAAGCAAGAAATTACAGAAAAAGAATATACTATGCTAACAGAAGATGAAAAGAGATTTTATCAAAGAGATTTAACAAGAAAAGGAAACTATTCACTTAATCAAACTGCAAAAAAGGCAGGAGTAAAAAATTTTGACAAGTTCCATAATGCAGGTTATAAAGGACTATATAATGGCGAAACAGCTGATGATATTGCTAAAAGAAAGGGATTAAGATACAGAGAAGATATTTTAGATAATATGGGGAGTGAAGAACTTGCAGCTAATTTATTTCGTATTACACAAACTGAATCAAGATTGAAAAGGGATAAAATTGATACTGAAAAGAAAGCTTGTGATACTCATAATAAAATCGGAAAAATAGTTAGAAAAGCAATTAAGCAAGCTGGACGGAACTATGCCAGAAGATTTGCCTACTCCTCAAAAAAGCTTAAGACAATTAGAGAAAGAAAATAAAAAGACTTTAAAACAAAAATAAAATTTAAATTAACTATTTCTAAAATTACCACAAATAAAAAAATCAAACATTTTTATATATGTTGTATTTATAAGATAATAAAATTTTTTAAGAATATGATGTACTTTAGCAAATAGTTGTATTAATCATTATGAGAACCAAAAGTTGTAAATAGCTACATCAATAGTACCAATACAAAACAAAAAGGATTTCTATTTTAAGAAATCCTTTTTGCTGATAATATTACTATTTATTCTTGTTTTAAAATTTCAGATACTAAATCTAAAAGTTTTTGTAAAGATTCTTCATCATAATTGTTATAAAAGATATAATCAAATTGATTTCGTAAATTTTCATCTGTTGTTATCCTATTATAATGCTCATCAATTTCATTTATTCTTTCATTTTCTTCTTCTTTAGGTAAATTCCTGTTTCTTGCTTGTTGTTTTGCCATCTCTAAATCAGTTGGCATTATATAAATAGTCTTAATATCAGGCTTAATTTTTTTCCAATCATAAATCATAGTATAATGCATTTCAAATACCATATTATCATTAGAAAAAATTTCTTCTTTTAAATACCCATATTCTCCACCAAATACTCTAAATTTATAGGCAATTTTTCCTTCATCATACATTTTATCAAGTTCATTTTCTGTCATGAAATATTTTGGATTTTCTCCTTTTCTAGGAGCCCTAGTTCTAATTGTATTAACCTTTTTAAAATTAAAATTATTAGAAATTTTATCCGAAAAAAAAGATTTTCCTACACCTGTAACACCAACTAATGCTAATAACATAGTTTACCTCCAATAATTTTTTTACTATTCACAAGTTTTAAATTCATGATATTATTTTAGTTAACAAAGTTAAATCTCAATGAAATTATATATTGCTATTATATAATTTAAATTATTCCATTTATTTTCAACTTAACAGATTATATAATATATTTTATACTTTTTTCAACATTCTGACCCTTAATTTTCTTAAAAATGTAAAAATATTGCCTTTTTACCAAAAAATGAAATTGACAAAAAGCGACAATATTAGTACAATAATACTAGGTGAAAAAAATGAAAAAACAAACTAAAGAAAAGAAAGGAATTGTAGACTATGTTGTTGCTGTAGTAGTTATATTATCAATTACAGCAATAATTTATATTTCATATATTTTATTTACAGAAAAATTTAAGGAAACAAGCTATGCATCTACATATGCAGATATAAGCAATACAGAAAAAATAGACAATTATCAAAGTTCCAATTATAAAGTAATGCAAACAGAAGATATTAATTTTAATTCAATTATAGAACAAAATAACAAGAAATTAAGAAAAGAAGAAATTACAAAAGAAGAATTAGATATAGAATATACTACGAAATACGTAGAAAATCCAGATTTACCTAAAGGAATGTTAAAAGTGTTGCAAGAGGGAGTAGTAGGTAAGCAAGAGGTATATACTAAAAAGATATATGAGGGTGAAGATTTAATAAAAGAAGAATCTGTAGGAAGTAAAGTTACAAAATCTTCTATTAATAAATTAGTTGAAATTGGAACAGGCCCATATACTAGCAACTATCAAATAAAAGTGGGAGATACACTATACGTTACGGCTAGCATAGTAGCAATAAGAATTGAGCCAAAAGATAATGCTAATAAACTAATTTCCTTAAATAAAGATGAACAAGTAAAACTACTGCAAAAAAAGGAAAAGTGGTATAAGGTTCAATATAAAAGTTATGTAGGTTGGTCAAAAGCAGAATGTTTTACATATTTAAGCCCAAATAGTTCAAAAGAAGAGAGTAATGGTGAAAATAAATATACAAAACAACAATTACTAGGAAAATTAAGCTTTAATATGAATTTAAATGAGCCAAGTGGATTATCATTAGAACAATTTAAAAAAATTTTTAAAAATGAATCAAAAGACAAAAATAAAATTTTTGAAAATAATGCACAATATTTTTACTATGCAGAAAAACAATATAAAATAAATGGTGTATTTTTAGCTTCAGTAGCAATACATGAAAGTGCGTGGGGAACATCTACTATTGCTCTGCAAAAAAATAATTTATTTGGATATGGTGCATATGATAGAAATCCATATAATAGTGCTTACCAATTTTCAAATTATTCAGAAAGTATCGATTTATTAGGAAGAGTATTTGTAAAATATTATTTAAATCCAGCAGGAACTAAAATTTATGATGGAAATAAAGCATCTGGTACTTATTACAATGGACCAACTCTATCTGGTGTAAATGTAAGATATGCCACAGATAAAAATTGGGCAAACGGTGTATATAGCTGGATGAAATATTTATATAATAAATTATAATTTTTTAATATTATGCTTAGAGGTGCTTATATTATATAAGCACCTTTAAACTTTTATAAAAAAATCTTGTTTTTTTCTTGCTATTTTGAACAGTTTATTGTATTATATATAAAGTAAAAATAGGAATATTATGGAACGAAACAAGGAAGGGGCAATTTATTGATGAAAAAAGTTATTGCAATTATATTTATAATTTTATTTATTTTTGGAACAGTAAGCGTATATGCTTCAAGTAATACTACAATAGCAGCAGATACAGCAACTAGTAATTTAGTAGAATTAAAAGACAAAGCATTAAAATCTTTAGAAGATTATCAAGGAATTTATGGAAATGATACATATGGTTTAGTGGCATACATTTTAAACATAGTAAGAATTTATAGTATTCCTTTCGGTTTTTTAGGAATTGTAATTGCTGCTATTTATCGTTATGTTATTGGTATTAGAAAATTAGATGTTCAGGATAAAGGTTTTGGCGTATTAGTTGCCATTATTACAGTAATGGTAATTTGCCAAGTATTACCATTAATTTTTACAATCGTTGTTAAAGGTTGGAGGGGTTAAAACTAATGAAAGTATTATTTGCAGTTAATAATGAAAACATTTCTGAGTCAATTATAAAAAGATATCAACAAGATTATAAAGAAATAATCTCAGTTAAAAATGTATATTATTTCAATGCAATTATTAAAGAATTACAAAAAGATAAAAGTTATGATAGAATTGTTATAAGTGAAGACTTAGAGCCATTTTCAAACAATAATTATGATGCTATAGATAAGTTCATTTTTGAAAAAATGGACAATATTAGTGATGAAGCAACAAATGAATCTGGTAATGATATTCCAATCATTTTAATTTGCGCAGATAGAAGAGCAAAAGCAGAACCACTTTTAGTAAAATTATTTGGAATTGGCGTATATAATGCCTTAATTGGAAAAGATAGAAGTATTACAACGGTTTGTGAGTTGTTGAACAGACCACGTGGTAAAAAAGAAGCAAAAGTATATTATCGTATTGATTCTGACGATGTAGATTATAAAGTAGAAAATGAAGGCGATGTTAGTGAAGTTGAAATTCAAAACATACTAAACCATTATAAAAAGTTAGGCAGAAATGAAGAAAAATATGTGGAAAGCTTTGACCATATTGCTAGTCAATATACAGCTAGCCAATTAAGATTAATAGCCAAATTTTTACCTTTAAATGTAAAAGCAGTATTAGAGGCTAACAGTCCAACATATCAAGAAATAATTTCCTTTGGTGGCAGTGGTAACATAACACAAAAGCAAGAAGTGAATTACAATAACTATCAAAAAGAACAAAAACAAACTAAGCAAATTAAACAGCAAAAAGATATTCAAAATAGAAATGATGATGTCAAATTAGATATAGTAGAGAAAAATTTAAGTAAAAATAGAATCACAGAGCCAGTTATTATTCCATCTGGTATCAATAGCACAAATGCTAGAAAGATACAAGAAATCAGTCAAACACCAATTACTAATAATATAGATCAAAATAAAGATGAAGAAATACAAGAAGTTGATAATGTATTAGAAGATATTCCTACTTCACAAGCTACAATGTCATCATCAAACCCTGTAATAGATGAAATAGACGAAATAGATAATAGTGCAGTAAATGAGCAAGAAATATTAACTGCACAACCAAAGAGAAGAGGAAGACCAAGAAAAATACAACCAGAAAGTTCAGTAACTTCAACTTTACAAGAAGGAGAAGAAATAAAAAAACGTGGAAGAGGAAGACCAAAGAAAGTACAACCAGAAGTTACAGAAATACAAGAGCCACAAGTTGAAAAACAACCACAACAAGTTAATTCAGTTAACTTATTTGAATTAGGAGATGAAGATGAAGAAACAACCACTCAAAGTGAAAACACAACTTATTCAGATATAGTTTTACCTGGATTAGACGATGAAGAAATGTATATGAACGAAAACCAAGAATATACAGCACCAATGTTGCCACAAGAAGACGCAGAAACAACAAGCCAATCTTTTGAGAATACAAGTTCATCTACACAAAATAATGAAGCTTTTGTACAGCCTCAAGTTAAAGAACAAATACCAAATCAAATTCCTAATTTTGGAACAGCAACAACGCAAGCTGTACAAAATACAGGAAAATATAATTTAAATAATACAGACTTAAGTGGATTATTAACTAGAGATAAAAAAGTAGTTGCTTTTGTAGGAACATCAAAAAATGGTACATCTTTCTTAGTAAACAACTTAGCAGAGATGTTTTCACAAAAAGGTATAAGCACAGCACTTTTAGACTTAACACAAAATAGAAATGCATATTATATATATACAGAAAATGAAGAACAACTTAGACAAGCTGCGTTTGGTTCAATTGCTAATTTAAGAAGAGGAGATCCAAAAGGAATTCAAGTTAATAAAAACTTAACTGTTTATACAACGCTCCCAGGAGATAATGAAGATATTAATGATTATTCAAATATACTAGAAACATTAATTAAAAACTATTCTTTAATATTGTTAGATTGTGACTTTGAAACAAACTATGGCTATTTTAAGGAAGCACAAGAAATTTATTTGGTACAAAGTTTAGATGTATTAACAATTCAACCACTTACAGCATTTTTAAGAGATTTAAAAGCAAAAAATGTATTAAATCCAGAAAAAATCAGAATAGCTCTTAATAAAGTGGTTAAAGTAAGAAGTGTAACAGATAGAACTATTATTGGAGGAATGGCATATTATAATGATCCAGCAATGTCATTCATGACAGAATTATTTAATAAAGATATTGTTCAATATTGTAGTATTCCATTTGAAGAACAAGCTTATTCTAAATATTTAGAAGGATTAATTAATTGTAAAATTAGCACTAATGGATATTCTAAAAACTTTATGATGGCACTTTCTAAATTAGCAAGTATGGTTTATCCACTAATTGGAAATGGAAATGCTCAAATGCAAAAAGGATATAACAACTATACAAATAATAATAACTTTTCTAATAGTATGAATGACACATTAAATAAAATGAAAAGTAATTATTAAAATATAATTTAAAAAAAAAGCAAAAGAGGTGATTTTTTGATACTAGGGGTTATCTTATTATTAATATTAATAATCGTACTATTAATGGTATATAACATGACCATACATAAAAAAATACAAAACTTTAACAATTTAAACCAAAAGATAACCAGCTTAAATGTATTGCAGGATTTTATGAATACAATTAGCGAAGTTACCTCTGTTGAAGAAAAAATTAAAAAGATTAATGAAATTTTAATTGAAAGGTACGAAATTAAATATTCTACAATTGTAGTATATGACGGTGCAGAATATGTAGTAAAAGCCTCAAACGTTGAAGAAAAGCACTGGAACACTTTAAGAAATTTACAAAACGAAGAAATTTTTCAAGACAGTATTCAAACGGCAACACCAAAATATATAACTATTGAAAAAGAAGGAGAGAGGCTTCCTTATCAAAAAATGGAATTTGGTAGAGCAAAATCTGCTATATTCTTTCCTCTTTATGTTGATAATGTTTACATTGGATATTGGATTATAGAAGGTAGTAAGCCACATGAATTTGACAACATTGATACCACATTATTAGAGGTAGTAAAAAATAACATTGTTTCTGTTATCCAAACAGTAGGAAATCAACAAGTAATTGAAAATATTGTAAGAGACGACCTATTTAGTAGCTTAAAAACTGCAGAATATTTATATGGAGAAGGAAGAAAAATAATAGACCAATATACAACTTCAACAGTGTGCCTATTTAGAATAACTAATCTAGAAGAAATCAATAAAACTATTTCAAGAGAAGCTGGAAACGAAACAATAACACAAGTAAGTAAAATGGTAAGTCAAAATCTAGCACAAGAATATATATTTGTAAGATATATGGGTCCAAAATTTGCCATAGTATTTTCTGGAATTGATATAAACTCTGTAACAGATTTTATGCAAGGATTAAAACAAAAAATTGAAAATATAAAACTAAAAACTATAAATGGTGAAGTTATAACAGAAGATGCCACTGAGGAAGAAAATACAGATACAAAAGAAACAAAAAGCAAAAAAACAAAAAAACAGCAACCGGTTTATGTACAACCTAAAATCAATATTGTAGTCTCTACATATTATAAAGGAACAGCATTAGAAGGATTGACTAAAAAATTAGAAGACTATTTAGATAATGCACCAAAAAGCGAAAATACTATTAATTGTTTATAGGAGGTAAATTATGATATCTGATGAAACAGTAAGTTTTAATGTAGAAAAGGAAAAAAATATTAAAGCGCAAGAAATTCTTAAAGAAGTATATCATGCTTTAGAAGAAAAAGGATATAATCCTATTAACCAAATAGTAGGATACATTTTATCTGGAGACCCAACCTATATTACTAGTCACAATGATGCTAGAAATTTAATTAGACAAATCGAAAGAGATGAACTATTAGAAAAAATGGTAAAAAATTATATTGAACTAGATGATTAAGAATTGGATGTAGAAATGAGAAAATTAGGAATAGACTATGGTGATAGTAGGGTAGGAATTGCTATTACAGACGAATTGCAAATTACAGCACAGGGCCTAGAAACAATTCATCATAATGGAAATGATAAAATAATATTAAAACGATTAGCAGAACTATTAGAAAGTTATGCTATTGATACCTTTGTGATTGGAATGCCAATAAATATGAATGGAACCATGACAGAAAGGGTAGAAGTAACTGAAAAATTTATACATAAATTAAAATGCAAATTTCCTAAAATTAAAGTAGAAACAATAGATGAAAGACTTACTACAGTTGAAGCACACAAAACTATGAATTATTTAAACATTAACAAAAACAGAAAAAAAGAAATTGTAGACACTATATCAGCAGTTTATATTCTAGAAACATATATAAGAAAAATAGAACATAAATAAAAAATAATTATAAATTGCATAGTTTTTATAAAATCATGAAATAATAAATAATAAAAGTATGTTGTTATTAATATTGTAGTAATACAATAAAAAATATAAAAAGTAAACGAAAGGAGAAAAAATATGAGTGAAGATGTAAACAATACCCCTGTAAATGAAGAAGAAGGAGAGGAATTAGATAATATATTAGTTCTAAATGATGAAGAGGGAAACGAAGTTGAATTTGAATTCTTAGATTTAATCGAATATGAAGGAGAAGAATATGTAGTACTTCTACCAGTTGAAGAAGAAGAATCAGAGGAACCTGGTGAAGTAGTTATATTAAAACTAGAAGACACAGAATCTGAAGATGAAGAATCTTATGTAAGTGTTGAAGACGAAGAAGTATTAAATAAAGTTTTTGAGCTATTTAAAGAAAAATTTGAAGATGAATTCAATTTTGTAGACTAATTCTAATAATATAAATTTCTAAAACATCTATGGAAAGTATCATAGATGTTTTTTCATTTAATAAATCTACTTAATATATTAATACTATATTATTAATAAAAGTAAAAAAATACTTTGCTAAAAAAATAAATTATGCTAAAATAAAAATATAATAAAAATATTTAAGGAGGAAAAACATATGAAAAATTTATCTAGTTGGCTAATTGCAATATTTGCATTTATGTTTTGGGGATTTAGAGTTATTACAACAGTTCTTTATTCTTTAGGAACGGAATTTGTTGCTGTACCAATAGATTTAACTATGGAAATCGTATTATTATTTATTACATTTATATGCATTTGCCTAATAACAAAAAGAAAACTATTACCAACAATTATTTATTTAATTGCACATGGTATGTATTATGGATATTATTTATATCAAAATATTGTAGGAATAATGAGTGGAGCAGGAACATTAGAAAGCTATATGTCATTATTAATTGCATTTGTTGGAATTATAATTCCAATTGCTGCCGTTTTTGACGTATTATTAGATAAAAATAGAAAAGCACACCCTGTAGATAAAAAAACAGACTGGTTTTACAAAAACAAACAATTTGACAGAAAAATGGATGATAGAGCCGATAAAAACCAATATAGAACCCTTTAGACTTAAAAATATTTACAATAAAGTTATATTTTGTAATTTATTGCATATTTAAAATAAATTGAAACAGAGGTAACAATAAATGGAAAAAGAAAAATTAAATTTAGACGATATTAAAGTAGCAATTTTTGATTTTGATGATACACTTGCTATTCATAAAAGTAAAAATTATTTGGAACAAAAAGATCAAAATTTATTAAATTGTTATTTAAAGGCATACTTAAATCCTAATTCCTTTTATGAAACTATTGAACCATGTATTATATCAAATTCATTGTATAGGCTTATTAATTTTTTTAAAAGTAATAATGCAAAAATATATTGTGTGTCTGGTATGAGATTTTCATTTCATTTAAAGGCAAAGGAAAACTTTGTCCATAAATATTATGATAATGATATAGAATTTATATCATCTGCTAATCAAGAGCTAAAAATTGATGCTATAAAAGTTATTCAGAGTATCAATAATTGTAAATTAAATGAAATTTTATTTGTAGATGATATGGAAGAAAATATTAAAAGATTTAAAATTTTTGGAATACATGCATTACTACCTAATGAAGTAGACTCTATAATTGATGAAAAAAATCAAATATAAAAGCATTTTTACGATATTGCTGTTGTTCATTAAACACGTATAAATATACTAAGATAAAAAGTAAAGGCGAAAAAGAATAATATTATTTTGATGTTATTTTTGCTGTAACTAATTAAAAAAGGAGAAACATAGTATGAGAGTAATATTAGCATCCTCATCAAAGCAAAGACAGGAAATATTTAAAATGATAGGGATTAAATATGATATAATTACTAGTAATGTTGAAGAAAAAAGTAACGCAATAGAACCAGATAAATATGTTGAAGAACTTTCTCTCAATAAAGCAAAATCAGTAAGTAACCAAATTAATGATAAGGCAATTATTATTGCAGCTGATACGATTATTTATAAAGATGGTAAAAAGTATGAAAAGCCAAAGACTAAAGAAGAGGCATATAATAATCTAAAAGAATTATCTGGAAGTAAAAACTCAGCCTATACTGGAATAACAATATTAGATTTATATAAAGGAAAATGTCTTCTTCTTCAAAAGTAGATGTTTATTTTAAGAAAATAACAGATGATGAAATAAACTGGTATGTAAATAATGAAAACAAAATATTTCAATGTTGTGGTTATGTTCCAACAGGAAAAGCATCAATTTTCATAGATAAAATT
>CANRPQ010000037.1 GCA_947632525.1 uncultured Clostridia bacterium | reverse complement strand
AGCACAATTAGGCTTTCACATAAAAACCCTGTATTACAAAAAATTTATCGCGAATTTTTAGGAGAGCCTGGTGGACACTTAGCACATGAACTATTACATACACATTATGAAGAAAAACCAAAATACCAAATTTTAAATAACGCAGATTAAAAATATAAACAAATGTTTTAAAAACATTGACTTTTGTTAAAATTTACCATATAATAAATTTTAGAAGTTAGGAAAAGCAGAGTGTGGTTGGCCTCAATAATATTGAGTAGATAAAAACAAATACACATCTCTGCATGCCTAGAGATGTGTATTAAAATATACTTTTCGTGGCAACCACACTTTGTGGTTCCTAACTTCTATTATTATAACATATTTTTAAGAAATGTCAAATTTAATTATAAATAAAGAGGTGCAAATGGAAGAATTTAAATCTGGTTTTGTTTCAATCGTAGGAAGAACAAACGTAGGAAAGTCAAGTATATTAAATGATATGGTAGGACAAAAAGTAGCAGTAGTAGTAAACAAACCACAAACAACGAGGAATTTAATAAAAGCTATAGTAAATCGTGAACATTCACAAATTGTTTTTTTAGATACACCTGGAATACACAAACCAAAATCAAAATTAGGCAATGTTATGAATGATACAGCATGGGAAAGTATTCCAGATAGTGATATAGTTCTATTTGTTGTTGAAGCTACATCTGACAAAATTGGTAAAGGCGACCAAATGATACTTGATAAAATAAAAGAAAAAAAAGCGGACACAATTCTAGTAATAAATAAAATTGACTTAGTAAAAAAAGAGCAAATATTTAAACTAATTGAAACATTTAAAAATGAGTATAACTTTAAAGCAATTATACCTATTTCTGCATTGAAAAAATCAGATGTAGAAATAATTTTAGAAGAAATTGAAAAGAACTTAAAAGAAGGACCTGCATATTATGATATAGAGGAGTATACAGACCAAACTTTAAGAGATTTAGTTTCAGAAACAATTAGAGAAAAGGCATTAAAGCTACTAAAAGATGAGGTCCCACATGGAATATTTGTAGAAGTAGAAAAATTAAAAAAATCAAAAACAAGGGAACAAAAATCAATTTTTAATATAGAATCAACAATATATTGTTTAAAAGATTCTCACAAAGGAATTATTATTGGTAAAAATGGCGAAATGTTAAAGAAAATTGGAACTTATGCAAGAGAAGACTTAGAAAAAATGTTAGGAACTCAAGTAAATCTAAAATTATGGGTAAAAGTAAAAGAAGATTGGATAAATAATGAACATTTTTTGAAACAATTCAAAAATACAGATTAACTTATATTATAATTGAGATAAATTGCAGATGTAAAAATTTCCAATAATAAAATCGCATAAAAATTAAAAAACGGACAATCATAAAAACAGAAGCTAAAATCAAATGAAAGTATACAAACTTTCTTGGTATGTAAAAGACTTCTAGAATAGGAGTTGAATGCACATGATAGAAAAACAAATGAAGGATTTAGCATGGAATACTTTCAAACAAACAGGAAATATTGATACATTTATGGAATTTATGAAGATAGAAAATATGCAAAAAGATAAATTACAAAACCAATTTGAAAATATAGAACTAACAAAATTACAGAAATAGATACAGAATAAAGGAAAAATAAAATGGGAATTATTAAGCTAAAAGGAATTATCATTTCTGAAAGCAATATGAATGATTTTGATAAAATGGTAACAATACTAACTCCCAATGGGAAAATTGGGTGTTCTGCAAAAGGGGCTAGAAGACCAAAAAGCCTCTTAATGTCAGGCACCCAATTTTTGTGCTTTGGAGAATATTTAATTTATGAAAGTGCAAGCAGTTATCACATAAATTCTTGCGAAACAATAGAAGTATTTTATCCAATTAGAACTGATTTAGATAAGTTAAAATATGCTTCACATATAACAAAAATAATTAATGATGTAACAGATGAAAATCAAAATACATATAGAATTTTACAACTATTTTTAAATACTTTATACATGATTTCAGAAACAGATAAAAATTTAGATTTTATACTTTCTGTTTTTAAACTTAGGTTACTTTGTTTACTAGGTTTTACTCCTAATATTAAAGAATGTAATAATTGCAAAACACAAGAAAACTTAAATTATTTTAGTATAAAAGATAACAGCTTAAAATGTGTATCCTGTGGAAAAGTTGATAAAAGTGCAATCCAGATATCAGATTCAACAAAAACTGCTATACAATATATAGTTCTAGCAGACCCTAAAAAAATATTTTCATTTAATATATCAGATGAAAATTTGCAAGAACTTAATCTAGTAAGTAAATTATATTTTAATGAAAAGCTAGAAAAAGAATATAAGCTAGAAGATTTATTTTAGACACATACTTCATAAAATATTAAGAATGCGTTCTTTGACAAATTAAATAACATTTGCTATAATTGATTAGTAGAAATTTTTTTTAGGAGAAGGCGTATGAACAGTGTAAGCGTAGTTATACCAGCATACAACGAGGAAAAAACAATAGGACAAGTTATAGATAAAGTTAGAGAGAGTAAAATAAAAACAGAAATTATAGTTGTAAATAACTGCTCAACAGATAAAACTGAAGAAATAGCAAAACAAAAAGGAGTCAAAACCGTATATTGCGAAAATAGAGGTAAAGGTTATGCTATGGAAGAAGGACTAAAGCACGTAACAAGTGATATCGTTACTTTTATAGATGGAGATTTAGGAATATATATAGATGATATAATAAGCATGATGGTAAACCCAATATTAGAAAAGAAAGCAGATTTTACAAAATCAGCTTTTATAAGAGAAGGTGGAAGAGTTACTGAATTAGTAGCAAAGCCATTATTAGAACTACTTTTCCCTAGTATTAGAAATTTTGAACAACCATTAAGTGGAATTATAGCAGGAACGAAAGAAGCCTTTGATAAGATAGTATTTGAAAAAGATTATGGCGTAGATATTGGTATATTACTAGATATGGTAAATAATAATGAGAAAATAGAGGAAGTATATATAGGAAAAATAGATAATAATTCACAATCATGGCAATCTTTACCTAAAATGGCAAAAGAAGTAGCTAGCGCAATTCTAAAAAGAGCAAATAAAATTTAAAAAGATTGGCCCTTAAACCAAGGGTTAATCTTTTTAATAGTAAATGATTTTTAAAGGGATGTGTCAAATGAATATATATGTATTAAGACATGGACAAACTGATTATAATGAACAAGGAAAGTTTCAAGGACAAATTGATATTCCAATAAATAAAAAAGGAATAGAACAAGCAAAAAAAACAGCAAAAGAATTAAGCAATATTAAATTTGATTTAGTGTTTTCATCTCCTTTAAAAAGGGCTATGCAAACTGCTAAAATAGTAACTAATTCTAAAATTATAGTAGATAATAGAATAATTGAAAGAAGTTTTGGAAAACTAGAAGGAAAATATAGTATTGAGAACTATGAAAGCCGAGTAAAAGAATTCCAAATTGAAACATTAGATACCTTACAAGAAAGAGTATATAGTTTTTTAGATGATTTAATACTTAAATATAGAAATAATAGCAATATACTCATAGTTACACATGCTTGCATTATACTAATGATGGATAAATATTTTTTAAATGAAAATACAAACGAAGCGCCAAAAAATGTAGAATATAAAAAATATTTTATAGAATAAGAGGAGAATTGTTAAAAATGCAAATAGAAAATATTGAAAAAATAGAATTAGAAAGACAAGAAAAAACTCCTGAACAAAAACTAAAAAAACAAGGAGCCAAAGAGGAAAAGCTTAATATTGTATACCTAATGGTATGGACAAAAACATGTGGTGGTAGCAAAATTATTTTAGAATATGCCAATAGATTGTCAAAATTAGGACATAAAATTAAAATTGTTACATATGACCAAAAGCCAAATTGGTTTCCTATAGATGAAAAAATAGAATTTATTAAATTAAATCCAGAGCAAAAAATGGAAGATAATATTCCAAATTGTGACTTAGTAGTAGCAACAAGTTGGAAAAATATTTATAGTGCAATGAAAGCAAATGTCGCTCCAGTAGTATATTTCGAACAAGGTGGTGGGCACATTTTCGATATAAAACATTTAGATAAAAGAAAAAAAGAAGTTGTAGAAGATCGTATAAAAAGTGTTCCTTTTATATATACAGTTTCAAACTATGCTAAAGATATAATAAAAAAAGAATATCAAAAAGACGCCTTTGTAGTACCAAATGCGGTTGATGCAAATATTTTTTATACTAAAGAAGATGAACAAAACAATAATGATACAATAAATATTACAACAATAGGACCAGAAGAATTTGAATTTAAACATATAGACAATATCATACAAGCAGTTTCTATATTAAAAGAAAAATATTCCAATATTGTTTTCCATTGGATAAGTCAAAGTGAACCAAAAAAACATTTTGAAAAAGCAATTATAAATCCACCACAAATAGAAATTGGAAATACTCTTAGAGATACAGATATTTATATATGTGCATCTGATTATGAATCATTTGGCTTACCAGTTCTAGAAGCTATGACATGTGGTGCGGCCATTGTTACAACAGATAATGGTGGAATTTCAGATTTTGTGCAAGACAAAGAAAATGGGCTTATTGTAAAAAAGAATAGTGTAGATGACATTGTAAAAAAAGTAGAAGAATTAATTAAAAATGAGGAGTATAGAAAAAGGCTTGCTAAAAATGCGAGTAGAACAGCTCAAAACTTCAATTGGAATAAAAGTGTAGAAATTTTAGAACAATATTATAAACAAATATCACAATATAAAGTGTGAAATAATAAAGAAAGAGAAGTAACCGAAAATGTATTTAATAGTAGGTTTAGGAAATCCAGAACCAGAGTATAGTAAAACTAGACATAATATGGGTTTTGATGTAGTTAATCAAATAGCAGATAAGTATCAAATTGAACTAACCAGAACGAAATTTAACGGGATTTATGGAAGCGGAGAAATAGAAAAGCAAAAGGTTATATTATTAAAACCACAAACATTCATGAATTTAAGTGGAGAATGCATTAAGCCATTTGTTGACTTTTATAAAATTCCATTAAAAAATGTGCTAGTAATTTATGACGACATGGATATATCTATAGGTTCAATAAAACTTAGAAAAAAAGGCGGACCAGGTACTCATAATGGTGCAAAATCAGTAGTTCATGAATTAGCATCTGAAGAATTTCCAAGAATACGAGTAGGAATTGGGAAACCAATAGATGAATATGATGCCATTGATTATGTAATAGGAAAGATAGATGAAGAAACATATTCAAAATTAGAAGAAGGTATAAAAAAAGGAGCACAGGCAGTAACAGAATTTATAAAAAATGGAATCGACACTGCTATGAACAAGTTTAATTAAAAAGGAAGACAAAGTAAATGCAAGAAATTATTATAAATCAAGATAAAGAAAATAATAAAATAGTAGCACTAGTAGAAAATGGAAAGCTAGTAGAAAAATATGAAGAAAGAGAAGATAAACAACGTTTAGAAGGTAATATATATTTAGGAAAAGTAGAAAATGTTCTAATTGGAATGCAAGCTGCATTTGTTAATATTGGACTAGACAAAAATACATTCATTCATATAAAAGATATAATTCCAAAAGTAAGTAATGAAACAGGTAATAAAAATGAATCCTTAAGCAAATATGATATCAAAAATTATATACACACTGGAATGCCTATTTTGGTACAAGTAAAAAGAGATAGCACTAATAAAAAGGGAGCAAGGGTATCCACTCATATTAGCTTACCAGGTAGATTTGTTGTACTTATACCAAATCAAGAATTTGTTACTATTTCAAAAAAGATAGAAAAAGAGTCAGAGAAAAATAGACTTATTCAAATAATAAAAGAAGTTTTACCAAATGGATATGGAATAATCGTTAGAACTTCTGCACAAGGTAGGAACAAAGAACTTATTCAACAAGATATACAAAAAGTAATTATGGGTTATAAAACAATTTTAAATAACTCTAAAATATTAGAAAAAGATGAAAACTTTGAACCAACTTTATTATATCAAAATGATGGTATTATAGGAAAAATATTAACAGATATTGTAGATCAAGACCTAGTTAGAATTATTACAAATCATACAGAAATTGAACAATATGTTAAACAATTTTTAAAAGATACCGGACTAGAAGATAAAGTAAAAGTAGAATTAAGACAAAATGAAAATGTCTTAAATATGTATGATGTTGAAGAACAGATTCAAAAATCGAACAACCGTAAAATTTGGCTAAAATGTGGTGGATTTATTACTATTGATAAAACTGAAGCATTAACTGCAATTGACGTAAATTCAGGCAAATATATAGGAAATAAAGACTTAGAACAAACTGTGTATACAGTAAATAAAGAAGCTAGCATTGAAATTGCTAAACAATTACGATTACGCGATATTGGTGGAATAATTATTATAGATTACATAGATATGGAAAAACAAGAGACAAAGCAAAAAGTATTGGAAATTTTAGAAGAATCATTAAAAAAAGATAGGTCTAAAATACAAATTATTGGGTTTACACCATTAGATTTATTAGAAATGACCAGAAAACACATGTGTAGTAACGATTAAAGTTATTAATATAAAAGAGCTGTTATGATACAGCTCTTTTGTTAATAATCTCCTAAAATTTTCTTTAATTCATCATGCCTTTTAACTTTTTGAGTAGTAGTTTTAATTAATGGCTCATCTGTTACAATAATTTCACGAATATATTTATAAAGAGGTAGAGTTTTATTTATTTTCTCTTTAATATCTTGCCAGATAATTGATTCATAATCTTCTTTATTTTTATCTGGGTAGATTTCTTTCATGATATCAGGATTATATACTACTTTTGCACATATTTTTAAGTCCTCTTCTCTACGACTAGGTTTTCCATAAGTAATGCTTTCTTGTACATAAGGTAATTGATTGATTAAAGCTTCTAACTCCTCTGGAAAAATATTTTTTCCATTTTTTAAAACAATAACATCTTTTTTTCTACCAGTGATATATAAAAAGCCATCTTTATCAAACTTGCCTAAATCTCCAGTGTGAAACCATCCATTTTTTAAAACTTCATTAGTTGCTTCATCATTATCAACATAGCAATGCATAATAGTTGGACCACTTGCAATAATTTCACCAACACCTTCTTCATCAGGTTCATCAATTTTTATTTGTATACCAGGAAGAGGAAAACCTACACTACCAGCACGTTTATATTTGTCATTTTCACCAGCAAGCACAGGTGAAGTTTCTGTTAATCCATAGCCTTGCAATAAATTAATACCTAAATCTACAAAACCTTGAATTGCCTCTTTATTCATTGCTGCCCCACCAGCAATTAAAATACGTAACTTTCCACCGAGCTTTGCTAAAATATCCTTAAAAACTATTCTTCTAATATCAATATCAAATTTTAGTAGAAAGTTGCAAAATTTTCTCATAAATTTAACTAATTTAGTTTTACCTTGTTCCTCTATACCCTTTTCAATTTTTTTATACATTATTTCAAGCATTAATGGAACACAAACAAGACCTGTAACTTGAAACTCTACTAAATTTTTTTGTATATATTTTATTCCGTCACAAAAAGCAACAGTAAGCCCACAAGAAGTTCCATATAAAAACGTACAACTAGATTCAAAAGTATGATGTAATGGTAAAAATGATAAAAATACATCTTCTTTTCTAATATCTGTCATTTGAGATAATGCATAAATATCACTGCAAATATTAGACTGTGACAAACCTACACATTTTGAAATAGCTGTTGTTCCAGAAGTAAAAAGTAAGATAGAAACCTTATTAGGATCTAATTTAATATTTTCATAAGATGTATTCCCATTATTCATTAATTCTCTACCTTCATTACATAAAGAAGAATACAATAAAAAGTTTTTATTACTAGTATTATCCATACAGATACACTGTTTTAAATTTGTATTTTTTTCATTTAATATCTTTTCAAAAACATCAGAATATTCATTATCAAATATAACACAATCAACTTTACTTCTGGCAATTAAACTTTTAATCTCGTTTTTAGGTAGAGATTTATCCAAAGGAACAATAGAAATATCAGCTGTGGTAATAGCTAAGTAAGAAACACACCATTCATAACGATTAGGTGCAATTAAAGCTACCTTTTTGTTACGCAACCCTATATTTAATAAAGCAGTTGCCAAGCTTTTTATATCTTGAGCAAACTGCAAATAGCTAATTGTTATATGCTCAGTTGACTTAGGATTTTCTTTATACAAGAAAGCAGATTTATCTTTATAACGATTCTCATAACGGTCTACTAATTCTCTAAAATCTGCTAAATTTTCACCCTCATATAGTTTATCTTTTCTTTTGCTCATAAAAGTCTCCTTTACCAATTTTTTACTTTTACTATTTTATAATAAAAACATATAAATAGCAATGCAGAATTAACAATTATTACATCAATTTCACTTGCCTATTTCAATAAAATATACAATTATTTTTAATAATCTTGCTTAAGTAGAATAAAATATGCTAAAATACAAAAGTAATATATGATATAGATAGGAGATATAAAAATGGAAAAAACACCAATATGGTTATATAAATTAGTACAGCCAATAGCTGCATTTGCCTTAAAAATAGTCTATAGACCAAAAATAATTAATAAAGAAGTAATACCAAAAGAAGGTCCAATAATATTAGCAGGAAATCACAAAATGGCATTTGACCCTGTACTAGTAACTTGCGGTACAAAAAGAACAATACACTTTATGGCAAAAGACGTATTTTTTAAAGGATTTAAAGGATTTTTATTTCGCAGTGCAGGAACACTTCCTGTTCATGTAGGAAAAGTACATAAAGATTCTTTTGTTGCTGCAATTAAAATTTTAAAACAAGGAGAAAGTATTGGAATTTTTCCAGAAGGTACTAGAAACCGTACAGAAAAATTGCTATTGCCTTTTAAAAAAGGAGCAGTAACCCTAGCAAAAGAAACTAATACTAAAATTATTCCTTTAGCTATTTCAGGAAGATATTTGCCATTTCACGGATTAACAATTGAATATGGAGATCCAATTGATGTAAGTAATATGGAACTAGAAGAGGCAAATCAATTATTAGAAGAAAAAGTAAGAGAATTATTATTAAAAAATCAAGAGAGAATTAGCAAGAAAACAAATAAAAAAGGGAGAGTAAATGAGAATTAGATATAAACCATGGGCACGAAAAGAACTAGAAGAAAGTAAATTTTACAGAGAAAATTGTGAAGCATTAATAGGTAAATGGAGAAAAGAATTTGCAAGACCAAATCAACCATTTTTTGTAGAATTAGGCTGTGGCAAAGGTGGATTTATTTCACAAATTGCATGCAATCATCCAGAAAATAATTATTTAGGTATAGACTTAGTAGACCCCATGTTGGGACTAGCAAAAAGAAAGATAGAAGAAGAGTACAAAAAACAAAATAGAGAAATTGATAATGTAATTATAACACGTTTTGATATAGAGCGAATTTTATTAATATTGAATAAACAAGATGAAGTAGACGGAATTTATATTAATTTTTGCAACACATGGCCAAGAGGAAAGCATCACAAAAAAAGACTAACTTATACAAGACAACTTGAGCATTACAAAGAATTTTTAAAACCAGAAGCAAGAATCTATTTTAAAACAGATGATGATAATTTATTTGAGGAAAGTATCGGATATTTTGAACAAACAGGATTTAAAATAGAAAAGTTAACTAGAGATTTAAAACAAGAGAAAGACTTTTGGGAAAATTTTGAGACAGAACATGAAAAAATGTTTTCAGAGCAGGGAATAAAAATAAAGGCATTAATTGCAAAACTATAACCATTAAACCCTATATTTTAACTTCCGGTCACACTTTGGACATAAAGCAAATATATAATGGAAACAAGAAATAAGCAAATTATTATGAAAATAGTTAAAAACAGATTAAAAACCATGTTATATTAGGAGAAAGATATGAAAGATATTACTATTTTAATAGTAGATGATGAATCTAGAATGAGAAAATTAATTAAAGATTTTTTAATGCAAAAAGGATACAGTATTTTAGAAGCAGCAAATGGAGAGGAAGCATTAAAAGTATTTGAAGAAAATCAAAATAAAATAAACTTAATTTTATTAGATGTAATGATGCCAAAGTTAGACGGTTGGTCTGTACTTAGACAAATTAGACAAAGTTCTAAAGTCCCAATTATAATGCTAACTGCAAGAGGGGAAGAACAAGATGAATTATTTGGATTTGAACTAGGAGTTGATGAATATATCTCTAAACCATTTAGCCCTAAAATTTTAGTAGCTAGAGTGGATGCAATTTTAAAAAGAACCATAGGAGATAAAAGAGAAATGAAAGACTATGGTGGAATTGTTATTGACCCAGAAGGAAGAACCGTAAAAGTTGACGGCAAACAAATAGAAATGAGCTTAAGAGAATATGAATTATTGAAGTACTTAGTAGATAATGAAAACATTGCATTATCAAGGGATAAAATATTAAATAATGTATGGAATTATGACTATTATGGGGATTCAAGAACTATTGATAGTCATATTAAAAAGATTAGACACAAACTAGGCAAAAAAGGAAAATACATAGAGACCATGCGTGGTGTGGGATACAAGTTTGAGGTAAAATAATTAGAAAGTTTATATATGAAATTTTAAATGAATTTTTAATAAATTTTTAATAATTTTGTAATTATAGTAATTTTTCCATTCAACTTCGGACGCTCCGCTACAGGGTCCCTTGCCTTTCAGGCATTCCCTATACCTCGTTTCATTACAAAATTCTATAATTACAAAATTATATTATAAATAAACTATATAAAAATGAAGTTATAAAAGGAATATATTATGGAGAAGCTAAAAAGCAAATTTAAATCAGTACGTTTTAGATTATTTGCAGTACTATGTGCTGTAATTATATTTTTGGTGCT
>CANRPQ010000036.1 GCA_947632525.1 uncultured Clostridia bacterium | reverse complement strand
AAATAACAGGCTAGTTTTTATAGTCTGTTATTTGCATACCATTATTAAAGGTATTTCTACCTTTGTTTTCTTTTATAAAATTACTTATATATATATATATATATATATATACAGCACCAACGGTTTTAGCTTTTGCCATTTTTAAATATTTCCTTTTCTTTTGTTTTTACTTCTCTATTGTACATTAACTACTTATTTTTTACAAGTACTTTTTTTAATTTTCTTATTTAATTTTATTTATGCTGGTTTTAAATTTCTTCAAGAATGTCCTCAATTTTGGTTACAATTTTTGCTCCTTGTTTAATTAATTCATTAGTACCATAAGAGTTATCACTTGTTATATTACCTGGTATTATATATACATTTCTGCCTTGATCTAGTGCATGGTCTACCGTAATCAATGTTCCGCTTCTTTCTTTTGCTTCTACTACTAATACTCCGTTAGATAATCCACTGATTATTCTATTTCTCGCAGGAAAATGCATTTTTTCTGGTTTAGCTTCTGGCTCATATTCCGTTATTACTGCTCCACTTTTTTGTATAATTTCTTTACAAAGTTCTTTGTTTTCCTTTGGATATATATTTCCAAATCCACTTCCTAAAACAGCAATAGTTTGTCCATTTGCTTTAATTGCGCCTAAATGTGCATAAGTATCGATTCCTCTGGCTAATCCGCTTATAATTACTATTCCTTGTTTTGCAAGGTCATAAGCAAAACGAAAAGCCACCCTCTTGCCATAATCACTTGCTTGCCTGCAACCAATTATTGCTATTGATGGCTTATTTAAAACTGTTTCATCACCTAACAAATATAGTTTTGCTGGTGGTGCATAAATATTCTTTAATTTTTCTGGATAATTTTGATTGGCTTGATAAATAATTTTCATAAAACTTCCTCCTATATAAATCATCAAGCCCCCGATTTTTACTATATAACAAGGCCTAAGTACCTTATTATTTAAGCTTTAGCAGCCTTAACAACATTTGCCATAAGCATAGCAACTGTCATTGGTCCTACTCCACCTGGTACTGGTGTTATGTATGATGCTTTTGGCTCTACATTTTCAAAATCAACATCTCCTACTAATTTACCTTCTTCATTTCTATTGATTCCAACATCAATTACAACAGCACCTTCTTTTACCATGTCTTTTGTAACAAATTTAGCCTTTCCTAATGCTGCTACCAAAATATCTGCTTGTTTTGTAATTTCTGCAATATTTTTAGTTTTAGAATGACAAGTTGTTACTGTTGCATTTGCATTTAATAATAGCTGAGCTAATGGTTTTCCAACTATGTTACTTCTTCCAATAACTACTGCATTTTTTCCTTGAATTTCAATGTTGTTTTCTTCTAACATTTTCATAACACCTAAAGGTGTACAAGAAACAAATCCGTTTTCTCCAATTGATAATTTTCCTACATTAATAGGGTGAAATCCGTCAACATCTTTACGGTAATCAATTGTGTTAAATGCTTCTCTAATATCTAAGTGTTTTGGTATTGGACTTTGTAATAATATGCCATGCACATCTTTTCTTTTATTTAATTCTTCGATTAGTTCTAATAATTCTTCTCTTGTAGTATCTTCTTTTAATAAAAATTCCTCAAAGCTAATGCCTATTTCATCACATGCTTTACTTTTATTACGTACATACACTGCTGAAGCACTATCATTTCCTACCATAATAACTGCAAGTTTTGGGTATATGCCTTGCTTTTTTAATTCATCTACTTCTTTTTTTAAATCAGCCCTTACTTTTGCTGCTAGTTCTTTTCCATTAATAATTATTGCCATTATTTCTCCTTTTTTTAATATTTCAATATACTATATTTTTTTACATTATACATTAGTTTTATTTATTTGTATATGATTTTTTTAATTTTTTGTCATACTTTTTGGATTGTCTAATATACATTAAATAAAGTTTAGTACAAACATTTCTTAGAGGGGGTTATAAATTTAATGGAAGAGAATTTAAAGTTATATCAAGATATAGCAGAACGTACTGATGGTGATATTTATGTTGGGGTTGTTGGTCCAGTACGTACGGGAAAATCTACCTTCATTAAAAATTTTATGGATTTACTTGTAATTCCAAACATTGATAATGAATACAAAAAAGAAAGAGCGAGGGATGAACTGCCACAAAGTGCTGCTGGTAGAACAATTATGACTACAGAACCAAAGTTTATTCCAAATGAAGCTGTAGAAATTACTATTGGTAATAATTTAAAATTTAAAACCAGGCTAGTTGATTGCGTAGGGTATTTAGTTAATAATGCAATTGGTTATCTAGAAGATGATATGCCTCGTATGGTAAAAACTCCTTGGTATGAGGAAGAAATTCCTTTTCAAGAGGCTGCTGAAATAGGTACTCGTAAAGTTATTGCCGAACACTCTACTATTGGTATATTAGTAACAACTGATGGTAGTGTTACTGATATTCCTCGTGAAGACTATATTGAGGCTGAAGAGCGTGTTGTTAAAGAGTTGAAGGAGCTTAATAAACCATTCGTAATTGTGCTTAATAGTAATGATCCATTTTCTGATTATACAAAAGCACTTGCCAAAAAATTGGAAGATAAGTATCAGGTATCTGTTATTCCAACTAATTGTGCTAGTTTAGATTTAGAAGATATAGACTACATTTTCAGTAAAATTTTATATGAATTTCCAATTGAAACTATTAATTTGAATTTTCCTAGATGGGTTGACGGTTTATCTGATGACCATTGGTTGAAAAAAGAATTATATACAGAAATTCAAACTGCATTTAGTAATATTCATATTCTTAAACAAATAGATAATGGTATTAATGAACTTCAAAATACTCAGGTTATCACTAAAACTTCTTTGGAAGAAATTCGTCTTGGTGACGGTAGCGTTAATATTTCTATTCAATTAGTTGATGAATTATTTTATAAGGTATTAACTGAAATTTCTGGTGTTGAAATTAATGATGAAGGTGCTTTATTTAGTACTATTACGGAGTTTTCTCATACTAAAAAGCAATACGACAAAATTGCCTATGCTTTAGAGGAAGTAAAAGCAACAGGTTATGGAATTGTAACACCTACTATTGATGAACTTATTTTAGAAGAGCCAGAAATGGTAAAACAAGGTTCAAGGTTTGGTGTTAAATTAAAAGCGAAAGCTCCTAGTATACATATGATAAGGGCTGATATAGAGACTGAAGTATCTCCTATTGTTGGAAGTGAAAAACAGTCTGAAGATTTAGTAAATTATTTGCTTTCTGAGTTTGAATCAGATCCTAAAAAGATTTGGGAATCAAATATTTTTGGAAAGAATTTACATGAACTTGTTAACGAAGGTTTGCAAAACAAATTATCTAGAATGCCGGAAGAGGCACAGGCTAAGTTGCAAGAAACTTTAGAGAGAATTGTAAACGAAGGAAGCGGAGGATTAATTTGTATTATTCTTTAATTTTATAGCAACATAATCATAGAGGGTGTCCTAGAATAGGACCCCCCTCTTCGTTTCACAATAAGATAACTGTAATGCTAAAGCCTAACAGTTATATTAACTTAATTTTGCCCAATAGAAAAAGAAAAATTATGTATATTAAAAACCCGCTACCATATTATAGTAACGGGAATAAAAAAGACTTTTTAAATTACTTTGGAGAAACTCGCCCACCATTATATGGCTTTGCTATATTCGTATGAGTATATGAAATATATTTAGAACTCGTAGGTTTTGACTCATCACTTATATATAGTGTTCCTAGTTTTTCTACCTCTCTTGCCTTTTTTATTTTTTTGGAGGTTGCACGTCTTTTCGTTGGAATATAAAACTTTGGATTTAAGATAATACTTCCAAAGCAGTTCCTTCCTTTAAACTTGATTTTTGACTGAACATTTTTTATGAGGCCGTATTTAACATTTTGATAGCCTTTGTTAAGTGTTATGACATATGGTCCATGCCATGGCAATTCGCAATTAACAACAGTTGCCGATAGAGAAAGTTCTTTGCTTTCAATATGAACATTTTTTGCATTGTTAAATATTCCTTCTGACATAACAATTTCAACATCATACCTATTCTCGTGCTGGGTAACAGTTACTCTAATTCCTGTTTTTTTGTCTATATAGCACCGAACATAGTCTCTCATGCTAATCCTCCTTTTTACTAGTAATTACTAGTTAAAAATATTTAAGAATCAGCTATTTGCTAATTCTTAGATATTTTACATCAAATTTACATAAATGTCAATTACTACATAAATATAGCACTTAGCCTGTCTTTCTTAAAAATTTATGTGTCTGTTTAGAGCGTATTGTAAATGAAGGTAATGGTGGATTAATTTGCATTATTCTTTAATGTACTAATATAATTTTTTAATTCATTATAAAAGTTCTCTCTAGTGCCTATTAATATAATAACTACTATTTGTTTATGCTCATATATTTTATATGCAATTTCATAATTAGTTTTATTATAAAATACATCAAATCCATATATATTAGTTAAGTCACCTTTTTTGGCTTTCCCTATATATGGATTTTTTTGTATTTGATAGACCGCTAATTTAAACTTCTCTTTTAAATTTTTTTCTTTTAGTTTTTTAATGTATTTTTCTGCCCTTGGTAAGAATCTAACTTGATACACCTTTATTCATCCTCCTTAAAGACTTCATTAATTGTTGAATATGGTGATTCATCTTCTGCTACTTTATCAGCTTCATCTTTTATATTATTTATTGCACTACTAATTTCTTTTTTTCTTTTTTTAAACTCTACTAATAATTTTTCTCCCTTATATCCTTCTTTAATTAAATCTTCTAGTATTAAGTCTGAAAAATTATCTTGTGTATTGTTTATAACAGGTCTAATAATAATAGATTCGTCTTTCATAATACATTCAACTTCATCTTCTATGTTTAATGCATTGCAAAATTCTAAAGGAATTGTAATTTGCCTTTTACTTGACACAGATATTCTTTTAGGTTTCATAATTTTTCTCTCCATTTCTAAAATTGACATTTTATCATCTCCTAATATTATATTTCTTTTTTTATTTTTTATTCTTTGTTTTATTGTATCAAAGAAACAAAGAAATGTCAAATTATATTTTTTTGAATATTTTTTCCACATTTGGAAAACACTAAAACTAACGAATATAAGATTTATATATTTTTGAAAGGAAGCTTAAATGGAACAAAATGCAAGTGATAAACCTAATTGGCAAGATAAAATGCTTAATGGGTTAAAAAAATATTTTGAAAGTCCTGATGAAAAAGAATATCAATTTAGTTTATCAGATTATAGTGAAGAAGAAAATTCAAATGCTAAATCTAATAGTTATTCAAGTTCATTAACTACTGAACAGATTCAAGAAAATCAAAAAATTTCAGATGTAAAAGATATTTTTCCTTCTCTTGAAGTTACTTTAGAATATATTAAGGTAAAATATAATGCATTAATTAATAGTGATATTATTATTCGTGAGTTTACTTTAAGTGCTAGAAATAGACAATACAAAGCATTTTTACTTTTTATTGACGGCATGGTAGATTCTCAGTTAATAAATGATAATGTTTTGCATCCACTTATGCTTCGTAATAGAGCAAATACTTATGAAGGTGATGAAAATAGAATAGTTTCTGAGGGCATTGCTAATAATATCACTGTTAAAAGAGTTAAAAAATTTAACTTAGAAAATTATGTTATGGATAATTTGCTACCTCAAAATAATGTTGAAAAAGTTAAAGAATTTAGCGAGGTTTTTAGCGGAGTTAACATGGGAAACTGCTTACTTTTTGTAGATACACTTCCTGTTGCCTTTGATATTGATGTTAAAGGATTTAAGCAAAGAGAAGTAAGTAATTCTAATAATGAAATTATTATTCAAGGTCCACAAGAAGCTTTTGTTGAAAATATAAGAACTAATACCTCATTACTTCGTAGAGCTGTAAATAATGAAAATTTAGTTATTGAAAGCATTTCTGTAGGAAAATTAAGTAAAACAAAATGTGCTGTTTGTTATATGAAAAATATTGCTAATTCTGATTTAGTAGCAGAAGTTAAATATCGTTTGAATAATTTGAAAATAGATTCTCTTCTTTCTTCTGGTGAGTTAGTGCAATTAATAGAAGAAGATCAAAAGTGTAGTGCACCTCAAGTTTTACTTACTGAAAGACCTGATAAATCAACCAAATATTTATACGGTGGTAGAGTAGTTGTTTTAGTTAATGGCAATCCATATGCTTTGATTATGCCCGTTACTTTAATTGATTTTATTGCATCTCCTGAAGATACTAACTTAAAGTTTCAATTTGCCAATTTTCTTAAGTTTTTAAGATTGTTAGCAATTGGTATCACTCTTCTTTTACCTGGATTATATATTGCTATAACAGACTTTCATCAGGAATTGCTACCAACAGAACTGTTATTTTCTATACTTGCTTCTAGAGAGAATGTTCCTTTTCCAATTATCTTTGAAGTATTAGTAATGGAAATTTCATTTGAATTGATACGTGAAGCTGGTCTTCGTGTACCTTCCCCACTTAGTGCTACCATTGGAATTGTTGGTGCATTAGTAATAGGACAAGCTGCTGTAAGTGCAAGTATAGTAAGTCCAATTTTAATAATTATAATTGCAATTACTGCTATAGCTTCATTCGCTATTCCAGACTTCTCGTTTGGATTCCATTTAAGGCTTATGCGTTTCATTTTTATTCTACTCGGATATGTTGCTGGATTTTTTCGGCATAGGTCTTGGAATTTTTGTTTATACTTGTATATTGTGTAGTTTAAAATCTTTTGGAGTTCCGTATACTGCGCCTTATGCACCTATAACTGGAGTTGGTAAAAATGGATTTTTCTTAAAGCCTACTTGGCAAAGAGAAAAACGATCAGATTTTTTAGATACTAAACGTCATAGAAGACAAGAACACATTAGTATGAAATGGAGATATAAATAAGAAAGGGTTTTTTATATGGCAAATCAGAAAATAGGAAATATTGAAGCGATTGCATTAGTTATAACAATAATGATAAATCACATTATTTTGAATTTACCAAAGAGCATAATTCAATCTACTTCTTCAGGAGCAATTATAAATGTTATATTTATTTCTTTAGCAGCTTTATTAATTGCATATTTAATTTGTCAGTTGCTTAAGAATTTTCCTCGGTTTAGATATTTTTGATATTTCTAAATTTTTAGGTGGGAAATGGCTAAAAGTATTAATTTGCATTTTATTTTTATGTTATTTATTTTTTACTATAAGTACGGTTTTAAGAAGTTTTTCAGAAACTCTTAAAATTATCTTTTTCCCTAGAACTCCTGTAAGAATTATTATGTTATTACTTTTGATTGCAATTGTTATTTGTAATAGGTTGGGTTTTAAACCAATTGCACGCGCTAATTTATTTTTCATGCCATCAATTTTATTTAGTATTTTATTTATTTTTATTGCTAATATTGATAAATTTGCACCACAGAGAGCATTGCCTTTGCTTGGTAATGGTGTAATACCTACATTTTTTAGTGGATTAAGTAATTTATCTGCTTTTAGTGCTATTGTTATGTTATACTTTATTCCCCCTTATTTAAAGGAGCAAAAGGACTTTAACAAAGTAGCATTTGCATCAGTAGCGATATCTGGCGTATTTTTGCTTATAAGTGTAGCAACATTGTTACTAATGTTTCCTCTTGTTACTTCCAGTGAGGAAATTATTCCTCTTTATCTAGCTTCTAGGTTTATTGAATTTGGAAGATTTTTTCAAAGGCTAGATGCTGTATTTGTATTTGTTTGGATAATTTCTATGATATCTTATTTAAGTATTACATTTTACTTTACTACTACCATTTTTCAAAAAACTGTAAATGCACAATCTCCTAAATGGATAATTGGACTTTTTGCATCATTTGCCTATGGTTTTGCATTAATTCCACAAAATTCTCAACAATTATCATATTTAGATAATACAGTATATAAATATATAATTCTAATTTTAGTAATTGGAATTAGCTTAGGTATACTAATTTTTGCTAATATTAAATATTTAATTCAACAAAAGAAAAAAGGACTTACCTTTTTAGATGATACATCTACAAATCAAGCTTAATTATATTTAGAAAGGAGTTGATTTTTTGCTTAAACATATTTATAAATATATTGTAATTATTGCTATTACTATAGTATTTTCTGTTGCGTTTACTGGCTCACATATTGTTCAAAGTGTTGATGATTTGGGCTATGTAGTTGGTTTAGGAATTGATATTGGTGATTCTGAAGACTTAAAAATAACATTTCAATTTACCAAGCCAACCTCAAGTGGTGAAGGTGGCTCTAGTGAATCTTCTCCTTCTGTAATTGATACCGTAGAGGCAAGTTCTATAGATGCTGCAATTAGTTATATGAATGCATATATTAGTAAAGAAATCAATCTGTCCCATTGCAAAGTGATTGTTATATCTGAAGAACTTGCACAAAAAGGAATTGCAAAAGAAATTTATAGTTTATCTAATAAAGTACAAATTAGACCTGATAACCATATTATTATTACAAATTGTTCTGCACAAGAATATTTAGGTAATGTTTCCCCTAGCTTAGAAAATCTAGTAGCAAAATTTTATGAAATTTTACCTCGTTCTAGTGAATATACAGGATATACAATTGATGCAGAACTAGGAAATTTTTTTAATCAGCTAGTATGTAGAACTTGTGAACCTTCTGCTATCTTGGGAAATATAGTTTCAGGTGAAGACTCTGGTAACTCAAAAAAGCAAGAAGATTCTAGTAGCCAAGGTAGTGAATCTATGAGTGCCAAAAATGGTATTGAAAATTTAGGTATTGCTGTTTTTAAAGAAGATAAATTAGTTGGAAAATTATCTGCAGAAGAAAGCTTAGTGCATCTTTTATTAACAAATAAACTTAAAAGTTGTAATATATCTATTCCAGACCCAGCAAATCAAGATAAAAAAATTGATTTATTTCTAACTGTTAGCAAAGCTCCTACTATTAAAGTATCAATTATAAATGGTAATCCATATATTAAGTCAAATATATTTGTCAATGCTAAAATTTCTTCTATATATAATTTATCAAAGGATACATCTCATGAAGATTCTGAAAATAGATTAAAAGAAATTGAGCAATCTGCTAGAAATTATTTAAATAATTTGCTTTATGATTATTTATATAAAACATCAAAAGAGTTCCATGCTGATTCTGCCGGATTCGGTAAATATGCGTTAAAGGAATTCAAAACTATGAATGAATATGAAGAATATGATTGGTTAAATCATTACCAAGATTCATTTTTTGAAGCAAATGCAAATGTAGAAATTAAATCTGGATTTTTACTTAATGGTTCTTAATTATATATGAATAAATTATTTTTGAGGAGTTATTATGGCTAGTTTTTTATTGGCATCTTTATTTTCAATTGCTGCTTGTATTGAAAGTGCAGCATATGGAGTTTATGAATTAAAAATAAATAAGAATAAGCCTGCCGGAATTGTACTTATTGTGCTTTCCATAGTTGGGATTATTTTTCCTATTGGCATGTATTTGACTGCTTAATTATTTTATATAAAACGTAATTTATCATTTTGAAGTAAGGTATTGTGGTGCTATGATAGAAGCTGTTTTATTAGAAATAATATGCCTACTTTTATTTGGCTTAGTTGTCGAAACTATTATAGTATTTGCTTTGATTATAATTGTTATAATTTTAAGCAAATAGACAATAAAAAAACACATCTGCCCAGTTCGGTGTGTTTTTTTACATATCAATTAGGCAAACCACTTTTGTGGTTTCTTCATTTCCTATATTTGTTATATAAAGTTTTTAATTTTTTGTCAATCATTTCTTACAACTAAAATTTTGGATAAACTGTTATTATCTCTCTATGTCTTTGTTTTTTTCTTTATAATATTGGGTAACTTGTGAACTTCTTGAAAATACTCTTACATTTCCAATTTGCATTAATTGGCTTTTCACTATATTTAGAAAATAAATATCCTGTATCTATTACTTTGAACCATTCCATTCATCTAGAAATTCTTTTAAAAAGTATTCTAAAAAATTATGTCTTTCTATTGCAATTTCTTTTGCTGTTTCTGTATTCATAAGATTCTTTATTTTTAGTAACTTGTCATAAAAATGACTAATTGAAGTTTTAGAACCTTTTTCATTATATTCTTTTTTATCTACAAGTTCATTACTATTTGGATCATATATCAAATTTCCTTTTTTACCACCATAAGCAAAAGTTCTAGCAATACCAATTGCTCCTATTGCATCTAATCTATCTGCATCTTGTGCTATTCTACCTTCGTGTGATAGTTCCTTTTTTTCAGCAATATTGCTACTAAATCCTAAATTTGCACAACTATAGATTATATTTTGTATATCATCTCTTGATATATATTCGTAAATTTGTAATTGCTTTAAAGTTTCCTCTAATTTTTCAGCTATATTTCCATTATAAAATTTATGGTCATATAAGTCATGCATTAAAACAATTATTGTTATTATAAATTCATTTGCTTGTTCTTTTTTATTTATTAACATTGCATTCTTATATACTCTTTCTATATGCCACCAATCATGACCTGTAGAGTCATTTTTACATACTTCTTGAACATATTTTTTTATTTTGCTTATTATTTCTTCTTTTTCCATTTTTTCTCCTTATCTTGTAAGAGTATAATATAAATTGTACATTTTTTCAACATTTAGTAGTAGCTACTCATTCTCTAATTAACTAGCAATTTCTTTAAAATTACTACTATTGAATAAATATAATGCTACTTTATTTTGTTCTAACCACTCCATTTCCATAAGTTTAGCCATCGCAAACATCATAATCTTATATTTTCCAAAGTTTATATAATCAACTCTTTGAAATTACTTCAAAGCACAGGACTTTGACCTTGTCACAAGTCCTAACCCAGTAAGAGTAAGTAATGAGAAATCCTTTCTTATTGGGATTTCTCAATAATTTTATTATTCTTCATTTTTGTCTTTTTCATGTTGTAAATTAAATATTGTTTTTTGGTTTTCTATTTCTGCTCTAAGTTCTT
>CANRPQ010000035.1 GCA_947632525.1 uncultured Clostridia bacterium | reverse complement strand
ATATCTTAAATACAATCGTATAATACATCATTTTGTATTTTTTGAAAAAAGTACTTCAAAACTTAGAATAAATATGCTATAATAAGAATAGTGATAAAATAGGAGAGGAAGATAACATGAACCAAATCTTAGTAACAGAAAAATTATATGTTACACCAGAGATTAAGAGAAAAAAGATTATCTATAAAATAGAATTCTTTTTATCTGTTTTTTTGTTGTTCCTTTTATTTTCTTATTACATATATGCATCATATGACAGAAACAAAACGGCTCAAGTATCACAAGAAATTTTATCACAATTAAAATATAACGAAGATACTACAGTAAAGAAAACAGAAGATGATGTTATTGTTGTTATTTTAAACAAAGAAGAAGAAAACCAGAAGAAAGAAAGTGAAAATAAAAAGCCAAAAATAGATACCAATACATATACATCTACAGACGGAGTAAAATATACTACAGAAGCAGTATTAAAAATACCAAAGATTGGTATTGAATATCCAGTTCTTTCTGACACATCACCAGATTTACTATATGTATCTATTAATAAATATTGGGGACCATCACCAAATGAAGTAGGAAATTATTGTATAGTAGGTCACTATTATGAAAGTGGAATTATGTTTGGAAAATTACATAAATTAAAAAATGGAGATATTGCAGAATTAACAGATTTATCTGGTAGAACTATTAAGTATCAAGTATATAATAAATATGTAGTAGAGCCAACTGATACAAGATGTACTAGTCAATTAACCAATGGAAAGAAAGAGCTTACATTAATTACTTGTACAAATTATGGAAAACAGAGATTAGTAGTAAAATTAAGAGAAGTGGCAGAATAAAAGCCACTTCTTTTTAAGGTAAAAACATAGTGAAAGGAATAAAATATGAACTTACATATTGTTATGGTGGAACCAGAAATTCCACAAAATACAGGAAATATTGCAAGAACTTGTGCAGCTATTGGAGCAAAATTGCATTTAGTAAAACCATTAGGCTTTGAAATTTCAGACAAATATCTAAAAAGAGCAGGACTTGATTATTGGGATAAATTAGATATAGAAATACATGAATCTTTACATGAATTTTTAGAAAAATACCCACCTGAAAAAAATGCAATGTATTTTTCTACAACAAAGGGCAAACAATGTTATTCAGATATGGATTATACTAAATCTGAAGAAATTTTTATTTTATTTGGAAAAGAAACCAAGGGATTACCAGAGGACCTATTACAAAAATACATTGATAACACTATTAGAATTCCAATGAGGGAACATTTAAGGTCATTAAATTTATCAAATTCAGTAGCAATTGTTGCTTATGAAGTATTTAGGCAAGTTGGATTTGAACATTTACAAGAAATAAGCAATTATTTTGATATATAATTTATTACAATCATTTAAAATAATTTTAAAAATATGAGATGAAATGATTAAAGTAAAGCCTTGAATATTAATAAAAAATGTTGTAAAATATAAACGTGCTTATAAAAAATAGGCACGTTAAAATTTGCTTAAAATAGAAAATACTTATGTATAAAAGGAGATAAAATAATGGATTACAAAGATTTAGCTAATTTAATTTTTCCAGATGCAAAACCAATTTCATATTATGAAGAAAAATATCCAGTAAGAAACTTACATGAAGATGCTATAGTAACAAGGTTTGCACCAAGCCCTACAGGCTTTGTTCATTTAGGTTCTCTATATCAAGTAGTAGTTGCTAGAAAAGTGGCAAAACAAACAGGTGGAGTATTTTTCTTAAGAGTAGAAGATACTGACCAAAAGAGGGAAGTAGAAAATGGTGTAACAGGTATAATTCAATCTTTGCGAGACTTTGGATTAACTCCAGATGAAGGAATGATAGATGAAGTAAATGAAACAGGAAAATATGGACCATATAAGCAATCTTTAAGAAAAGATATTTATCAAGCTTATGCAAAACATTTATTAGAACAAGGGAAAGCTTATCCATGTTTTTGCAGTGCAGAAGATTTGGATGAAATGAGGAAAAAGCAAGAAGCAGCAAAAATAAGGCCTGGATATTATGGAGTATGGGCTCATTGTAGAGATTTAACAGTAGACGAAGCAATCCAAAAAATAAAAAATGGAGAGCCATATATTGTAAGATTGAAATCACCAGGCAGAGAAGATAGAAAAATTAGACATCATGATATAATTAAAGGAAATGTAGAATTTCCTGAAAATGACCAAGACATTGTAATAATTAAAGCAGATGGACTTCCAACATATCACTTTGCACATGCAATAGATGACCACTTAATGGGAACAACACATGTTATTCGTGGAGATGAATGGCTTTCTTCTGTTGCATTACATTTGCAGTTATTCCAAATGTTAGAGTTTAAAGCACCTAAATATGCACATATTTCACCAATTATGAAAGAAGAAGACGGTGGAAAGAGAAAATTAAGCAAACGTAAAGATCCAGAAGCTGCAGTTAGTTACTACACAGAGCAAGGAATTCCTAAGGAAGCAGTTGTAGAATATCTTATGAATATTGCAAATTCTAATTTTGAAAGTTGGAGAAAAGCAAATCCAAATGCTTCATTAGATGAATTTGAATTACAACTAAACAAAATGAGTGTTAGTGGAGCTTTGTTTGATATTGTTAAAATTTTAGATATTAGCAAAACCGTGATTTCTAAATTTACTGCTCAAGAAGTATATGATGAAGCATATAATTGGGCTAAAAATTATGATTCAGGGCTTTTAAAAATGTTAGATAACAAAGAATATGCATTAAAGATTTTAAGCATAGAAAGAGGCAATGAAAAGCCTAGAAAAGATATTAGTAAATGGTCTGATTTAAAAGATGCAATTTCATATATGTATGATGATGAATTTTTCAAACAAAATGCAGATTTTGAATATGGAAAAATAAACGATAAAGAAGAAATTAAAAAAATACTATCAACTTACATTGAAAAATATTTTGATTTAGCAGATGATAAACAAACTTGGTTTAATAAAGTTAAGGACTTAGCAGAAGAATTAGGATATGCAAGAGAAGTAAAAATGTATAAGCAAGAACCAGAAAAATGGCCAGGACATGTAGGAGATATTAGTACAGTTTTAAGAGTAAGCTTAACCGGTAGACAACAAACCCCAGATTTATATGAAATTATGCAGGTATTGGGAAAAGATAGTATTGAAAAAAGAATCAATCAAATTATTTAGAATAAATTAATTAAAAGTGAAACGGGGTGTGAAATTCTTATATGGAATATAATGTAGGGGATATTGTAAAAACAAAAAAGCAGCATCCTTGTGGAAGCAAATTATGGGAATTAACACGAGTAGGAGTAGATTTTAAACTAAAATGTTTAGGATGTGGTCATATAGTAACACTAGAAAGACAAAAAGCATTAAAATCTATTACTAAAAAGATAGAAAAATAATAAAAGCATTTTCGCAACAACAAACAAAATTATATAGCAAAAAGAAAATATAGGTTAGCTAATAAGCTTACCTATATTTTCTTTGGAAAGTATTTTTACGTCATGAAGTAAGGAAATTCCTTACTTGTTCAGTCGGGAATGGCTCCCTCGCAGTCAAGCAGAAACTGCTTGATCACGTTAACGTGCTCATTCACAGAGCTAGCCTGGAAGAACACGGTAGAACCGGACACCATGCTGAGATCCTCCGCCTTCAAAACGCGACGATGAAAATGATCCTGTGCGTTGGAAAGGGCTGCCTTAGCAAGGTCGTTGCTGCAGAACGCTACGCGTACATACTGCCGAGGTTTGGACATAAAAATGCCTCCTTAAATATAATTCTCCAAATTGGAGTTACTATTATTATATATCAAAAACACCTAAAAGTCAATCAGTTGATATAATCTTCAATCACATTCCATACTTTTTCAGTATATATTTTTCTTTCACTAGAAAATGGAAGGAATATAATATCATTTAAAGGATTTAAGTTTCTTTGTAAACCAATAACCATATCTTCGACTTTAGTAATACCAATCTTATCTGCTTTGTTTGCAATAACTATACAAGGTAGGTTTGCCTTAAAAATATAATCATACATTAATTTATCATTAGCAGTTGGTTCATGGCGAATATCAATAACAAAAATAATTAATGCAATCTTTTTACTTTTTTGAAGATATTCTTCTATAAATTGGCCAACTTTTTCTTGCTCTTTCTTAGACATTTTGCTATATCCATAACCAGGTAAGTCAACAAAATAAAACTTATTATCCATATTATAAAAATTAATTTGTCTAGTCTTTCCTGGCTCACTACTAGTTCTTGCTAACTTTTTACGATTAACTAATGTGTTTATAAAAGATGATTTTCCAACATTAGATTTACCTACTAAAACTATTTCTGGCAAATTATCTTTAGGATATTGCTTTGGACTAACAGCAGAAATTGTAAATTCTGGATTTTTAATTAGCATTATATATTCCTTTCTTATTTAAACTTTTTTAGGAATTAAAACCTTTGTACCACCCATATATGGCCATAATACTTCTGGAATTGTAATACTTCCGTCTTCTTGATAATGATTTTCTAAAAATGCTATTAACATACGAGGTGGGGCAACTACAGTGTTATTTAATGTATGTGCATAATAATTTCCTTTTTCACCTTTAATACGAATACCTAAACGTCTAGCCTGTGCATCTGTCAAGTTTGAACAGCTTCCTACTTCGAAATATTTTTGTTGTCTTGGACTCCAAGCTTCAACATCACAACTTTTAGCTTTTAAATCAGCTAAATCTCCACTACAACATTCTAAAGTACGAACAGGAATATCCATACTTCTAAATAATTCTACAGTATAAGACCATAACTTATCATACCATTCCCAACTATCCTCTGGCTCACAAACTACTACCATTTCTTGCTTTTCAAATTGGTGAATACGGTAAACACCACGTTCTTCAATTCCATGAGCACCCTTTTCTTTCCTAAAACATGGGGAATAAGAAGTCATATTGTATGGCAATTCATTTTTTGAAAGTAATTGGTCTTTAAATTTACCAATCATAGAATGTTCACTAGTACCAATTAAGTATAAATCTTCACCTTCAATTTTATACATCATTGCATCCATTTCTTCAAAGCTCATAACACCTGTTACAACATTACTACGAATCATAAAAGGTGGAACACAATAAGTAAATCCTTTATTAATCATAAAGTCCCTAGCATAAGAAATAACTGCAGAATGAAGTCTTGCAATATCTCCAATTAAATAGTAAAATCCATTACCAGCAACTCTACGTGCGCTATCTAAGTCAATTCCATTAAAAGATTCCATAATATCTGTGTGATAAGGAATTTCATAACTTGGAACAACTGGCTCTCCAAATTTTTGAATTTCTACATTCTCAGAATCATCTTTTCCAATAGGAACTGATTCATGTATAATGTTAGGAATTCTCATCATTCTATCTTTTATTTGAGCTGAATAATCTTCTTCTAATTTTTCATTTTCTACAAGCTCTTGATTAATTTCTTGAACTTGTAACTTTATTTTTTCAGCTTCATCTTTTTGACCTTGTTTCATTAAGTTACCAATCTCACTACTTAAAGAATTTCTCTTGCCACGAAGTTCATCACCTTTTAAAGTGGCTTCACGCTTTTTTTGATCTAAATCTAATACTTCATCAACAAGTACTAGTTTGTTGTCTTGAAATTTCTTTTTAATATTTTCCTTAACAACATCTGGATTTTCTCTTAAAAACTTAATATCAATCATTTTTTTACACCTCTATTATTAAATTAAAGATATTTATAATATGTTAACTATTTTAGCATTTTAGTCATAAAAATGCAATAATTATTTGATTAAACATTTTAATTATTGGGTAAAATATGGAAATATTAGAGTAGAAGAAAGGCAAAATAATATGAATGTAATACTAGAACTTTTTAAGTTTATATTTTACTCAGGATTTATTGTTATAATATCAAAATATGCTTTAGTTCCAGTATTAAGAAATCTAGCAGAGGGGTTAAATTTAAAAGCAAAAACAGTAGGAAATATTGCAGGTGTTGCTACTTCTGTACCAGAACTGCTAACATCATCATTCTCAGCATTCACAGGTCTAATTAGTGCCAGTGTTTATAATATTATTAGCTCAAATGTTATAAATGCTATTCAATATTTAATATCTATATTTTTAAATAAAAATCAAAAATATTTACAAAATAAAGCCTTAAAAACCGATTTAATAATGGTATTTATCACAATTTTAATTCCAATTAGTATGTTAATAACAAATATAGAATTTTCAATTGGAACAGTACCTATTTTTATTTTACTATTTATCTTTTTTTATTTTATTAATCATAATGTGCATAAACTGTATATAAATAAAAAAACAAATCAAGACAGAGAGATTGAAAATGAGACTAAATTTTTAAAAGGTAAGAAAAAAGTAATAATTAAATATACAATTTATCTTATTATTATTAGTTTGCTTTTGTATATTTTAGGGAATTTATTAAGTAATACATTAGAAAGTTTATGCATACAATTTAAAATTCCACAAATAATTATTGGAATTCTATTGGGATTTATTACAAGCATTCCTGAATTAATTACATTTTTTGAATCGCAAAAACACTATAAGAAGCAAGAAGATACAGCTGACGGAGTTATTGAGGCTACAAACAACTTACTTACATCAAATGTATTAAATTTATTTATCATACAATCTATTGCTACTATAATTTTTACTATCAAACATTGATAATTTTTAATATTTAATTTTTATATAACAATAAGGAAGGGAGAAAAAAGGTGGAAGGATATTTACGAGATGAAAACATTGTAGACAAAACAGAAGAAGAAAAGAAAATAGAATTAATTATGAGTATATTAAAATCTAAAAAAGAATTAAATCTGGCAACAAAAAACTTTGAGACTGCAGAAGATGGATTAGTAGACTATTATATTTATCAAATTAAAGCAAGCAAAAGTAAACTGGATTTTCTAGTAAATAAAGCAAAAAACAAAGGAATTTCTTTAAATATGATTGAGGAAATTTATTTTAAAAGAAATCAAGTAGGATAAGTTATATTTGTCCAAATACTATCATAATTATTATTAAAAGGAATGGTGATAGTATTTGGACTTTTATACTGTATTGATTATTTTAGGTTGTATTATAGGATTATGGATTATTGGAAAAATATTTTCAATTCCTATAAAAGCAATTTTCAAGCTCATAATAAACTCAATTTTAGGTGGACTTATAATTTTTATAATTAATTTAATAGGTAGTGCATTTCAATTTCATATAGGATTAAATGTACTTACCTCATTTGTTGTAGGAGTATTGGGTATTCCAGGAGCAGTGTTATTAATAATTTTGCACATTTTTATAACATAAAACATTGAATTTTACATAAAAACATGATATAATTCATTAGTAAATTCTTTTTACCTCTGTATGTTATTTCATATAGAGTTTTGAATAAATAGATGTAACCTAACAATCTACTAACAAGAAGGAGGAAATCAACTATGGTGACAGTGATTGTAGGAACTCAATGGGGTGACGAAGGAAAAGGAAGGGTTTCAAACTTTGAGACCAAAAATGCTGAAATGGTTGTACGATGTACAGGGGGTAACAATGCGGGACATTCCGTTGTTCGTGACGGAGAACGGTTTGCCTTGCACCTGTTGCCCAGTTCTATCATCAATCCCGACAAGATGTCCGTCATCGCTCATGGGGTTGTAATTAACCCCAAGGTCCTGCTCCAAGAGATTGGAGAACTGCAAAGTAGGGGAATTTCTATTTCTCCGAAGAATTTGGCAATCAGCAACCGTGCACACGTGATTTTGCCGATTCACCTGCAGTTGGATCAATTTCAAGAGAGCCTAAAGGGAGATGGAAAGGTGGGCACAACCGGAAGAGGTATTGGCCCTACCTATCAGGACAAAGCTGGGCGCATCGGAATCCGCATGTGTGATTTGGTTGGTGAGAGAGATGCTTTGGAAAAGAAGCTCGCTATGCTGATCAAGTTCCACAATATGACCATGAATTCCGATGAAGAATTTGTCTGTGATGAGCACTATCTCCGGAATCTGTGTGATGAATATGAGAACTACGGAAAAAAGCTCGGTGGCTTCATCACAGACACCACTTTTCTCATTAACAGCGCACTCAAAGAAGGAAAAAAGATTGCTCTGGAAGGAGCACAGTCCACATTTTTAGATATGGACATTGGAAATTACCCGTATGTGACTTCTTCCAATCCTACTGCTTCTGGCACTTGTGCTGGAGCTGGTATCGGACCCATACACGTTGAAGAGGTAATTGGCGTTATGAAAGCCTACTCCTCTCGCGTAGGAGAAGGTCCATTCCCGACTGAGCAAAAGAACAAGACCGGGGACCGTATTCGTGCATTAGGCCATGAGTACGGTACCACTACTGGACGACCCAGAAGATGCGGTTGGCTGGATTTGGTGATGATCAAATATGCAGCCGATGTCAATGGCTTAACCGCATTAGCAGTTAACCACGTAGACACTATCGGAAAGTTCTCTGAGATCAAGGTGTGTGTGGGATACAAGTATCATGGGAAGGAAATTTGCTATGTTCCTGTTGACCATGAAAACTGCAAGCCCATTTACAAAACCTTTAAGGGTGGTTGGAGCACCATTGGTGCTACCACACTGGGGGACTTAGGACCTGATGCTGTGAAGTTCATCCATTTCATCGAGGACTTTGTCGGCATTCCTGTGGCATACATTGGAATTGGTCCTGATGCCAAGCAGACCATTATCCAGTAAAAGATCTATTTATCAAAAATCTCACGAATGTGAGTAAACCACCAGGGCTATTTGCCTTGGTGGTTTTTTAAAAAATATTATACAAATTTAAAGCTTACTCAACTGTTACTGATTTTGCTAAATTTCTTGGTTTATCTACATCCAACTTTTTATTCTTAGCAATATAGTATGAAAACAATTGAAGTGGTATAACTGAAAGAATAGGTGATATTAAAGAATTAGTATCTGGTATATTCATTATAAAATCAAAATTTACATTAGATAATTTTTGGTTAGTAATTACCAATGTTTTTGCACCACGACTAACAACTTCTTGAATATTACTAATAGATTTTTCTACTAAATCTGGATTAGTTAAAATACTAATTACAGTAACTCCATTTTCAATTAAAGCAATTGGGCCATGTTTTAATTCACCTGAAGCATAAGATTCTGAATGAATATATGAAATTTCTTTTAATTTTAAAGAACCTTCCAATGCTACACAATAATCATTTCCCCTTCCTAAGAAATACATATCGTGTTCAGTATAAACTTTTTCAGCAAATTTTTTTATATCATCTGCAGATTCTAAAACTGTTTCAATTTTATTTGGTAAATCTAAAATGTCTGACTTTAATTGCTCTACACAGTTTTCATCACAAATACCTAATATCTCTGCAAAATACATTGCTAGAATTACCATTAAAACAACTTGAGAAGTATATGCTTTAGTAGATGCTACTGCAATTTCAGGTCCTGCATGTGTATATATAGTATAATCTGCTTCACGTGTAATAGAACTTCCAATTACATTTGTAACTGCAATAGTTTTTGCATTTTTTGACTTAGCTAATTTTAGTGCTGCAATAGTATCTGCAGTTTCACCAGATTGGCTAATGAATATGCACAAAGTTTTATCATTTATAATAGGGTCACGATAACGAAATTCAGAAGCAATATCCACTTCTGTTGAAATTTTACAAAGCTTTTCAATAGCATTTTTTCCAACCAAACCAGCATGCATAGCTGTTCCACAAGCTACAATCCATATTTTATTAACTTGTGATAAATATTCTTTTGAAATATCAATATCATCGAAATTACATTTTTCACCTAACTTAAATCTAGAACCAATAGTTTCTCTAATTGCATTTGGTTGCTCATAAATCTCTTTTAACATATAATCCTCATAACCATTTTTTTCAGCAGCTGTTGCATCCCATTCAATACTTTTAATTGATTTACTATGTTCTTCTAGACTATTATCAAAAAAATGAATATCATTTGCATAAACAACAGCATATTCATTATCTTCCAATAGATAAAAATCTTTTGTATGGCAGAGAATGGCAGGTATATCAGATGCAACAAAATTTTCATCATTTCCTTTTCCTATAACAAGAGGACTATCTTTTCTTACTACAATTATTCTATCTGGATAATTTTTGGACATGACCTCAATAGCGTAGCTTCCTTTTAAATCATCAACAGCAGATTTTACAGCTCGCAAAAATTGGTCAGTATCTCTAATACCATTGGTATAATAATAGTGAATTAAATTTGGAATTACCTCTGTATCAGTTTGTGATAAAAAAGTATATCCCTTTTGAGACAGGAACTCCCTTAACTCATGATAATTTTCTATAATTCCATTATGTACAACTGCAAATTGTTTGCTATTATCTAAATGAGGGTGAGAGTTTTCTTTTGAAGGTTTACCATGTGTAGCCCACCTAGTATGTGCAATACCAATAGATGAATTTAAATTTTTAATGTCTTCTATATTTTCTAAATTAGCAACTCTACCTTTGTCTTTAATTGCTATAATTTCATTATCTTCTAACACTGCAATTCCAGCTGAATCATAACCACGATATTCTAATGAGCGTAGACCATTAATTAAAACTGGTACAGCTTTTTTATTTCCTATATATCCTACAATACCACACATATATGGGCCTCCTAATTAATTTGTAATTTTTTATAAATCAAGTTATGCTATTATATTATTATAAAAACTAGAATGTGTCAAAATATTTATATTTACATATTAAAAACCTTGTAATATATATTTTCCATTTCACTTCGGACGCTCCGCTACAGGGTCCCTTGCCCTTCGGGCATTCCCTATACCTCGTTACATTTCAAATATATATTACAAGGTTTTTAATAGATAATTCTTTATTATTAATAAGCTAGTACATTAGTAGAATAACGCTTGACCTTGCTGGACGTTGCTCCTCTTATTGTGCACAAAATGTTGTATATATCATTTTGTAGTGTAACGAGGTATAGGGAATGCCCGAAGGGCAAGGGACCCTGTAGCGGAGCGTCCGAAGTGAAACGAAAAAAGATATAT
>CANRPQ010000034.1 GCA_947632525.1 uncultured Clostridia bacterium | reverse complement strand
ATATCATAGGTGTCTTTACTTTTTTTATTATTTAATTAAAATCTTTTTATTTTTTCCCCAGATTATTTAACTCATATATTCCAATCATACCTGCGATTCCAATTATACCAAATAATAAAAATAAAATACCAGAAAGTTTTTGCATAGACTTTTCAGAAATATATTTATTCAAAAGTTTACCAAATAAAATAGCAATAAAATCACAAGCTACCATAGCACATATAGCACCTAAAATCAAAGGTATTTTAGAATTTGGATATTGTACCCCCAGACCAATTGAGGCCAAAAAAGTTTTATCGCCTAATTCACCAACCATAATAGATAATGCAATTATAAGGCAATAGTTAATTTTTAAATGGGATATTTTATAAAGTATACCATTTGTATTCTCATTATCTAAAGATGCTTTTTCCTTTTTTGGAAGTAAAGTAAAAAATCCCATTAATAAAAATGAAGAATAAGTAATTACTTCAATAATATTATGTAGCATTTGATCAGCTAATAAATTAATGCTACTACCAAATAGAATAGCTAATCCGTGGCTAAAAAGTGAGCCAATAGCTACACCTAACAAAATCTTAAAAGTTCTACCTTTTCCTGAAAATGAAAGCACTAATAATTGAGTTTTATCTCCAAGTTCGCTAACAAAAACCATTGAAAATGCAATAAAAAAAGGATATATTATTTCCATATAAGACACTCCTCTACCTAATATATATGTTAAAATGTAAATTCTATGTGAAATTTTTATAAAACCATTGCAGATAAACAAAGATAATGTTAAGATAAATCAGTAAACATATACGGAAACAATAAAAAGGAGGAATCAAAAGTGATAGAAATTAAAAATGTCACAAAGAGGTATCCTAACATCACAGCAGTTGATAACATCAATTTCGAAGTAAAAGATGGAGAAATTGTTGGATTTTTAGGACCAAATGGTGCAGGAAAAAGCACTACTATGAACATGATTACAGGTTTTATTGAACCAACAGAGGGACAAATTATTGTAAATGGTTATGATATTTCAAAGAAACCTAAAAAAGCTAAAAAACAAATTGGATATATGCCAGAAGGAACCCCTTTATATATGGAACTAACTGTAAAAGAATTTATTAAATATATGGCAGAGCTTAAATCAGTAAAACATAAACAAATGAAAGAAATGATAAATAAAATTATTGAACAAACTGGTTTAAAAGAAGTAGAAAACAAATTAATCCGTAATTTATCAAGAGGTTATAAACAAAGAGTAAGCTTAGCTGGAGCTTTAGTAGGTAACCCAGATGTTATTGTATTAGATGAACCAACTGTAGGGTTAGATCCAAAGCAAATTACTGAAATAAGAAGCTTAATCAAAGAGCTAGGAAAAAATCATACTGTTATTTTGAGTAGCCACATTTTACCAGAAGTAAGTCAAATCTGCGAAAGAGTAGTTATTATTAATCACGGAAAAATTGTAGCAATAGATACTCCTGAAAAATTAGAGAGCAAAACAAAAGAAAAAAATGCTATTTTAGTAACTGTTGAAGACCAAAAAGAAAATATGAAAAATATTAAAGAATTAATTAAAGAAATTGAAGAAATAAAATTTATTAAAGATAATCAAGACGGAACGAAGCAATATGAAATTATATCTAATGAAAATGTAGACTTAAGGAAAAAATTATTCGAGATATTACCAAAACAAGAAATTACAATTTTTGAATTAAAGAAAAGCGAATCTACTTTAGAGGATGCATTTATTAAATTGATTGATAATGCAACAGAAGAAGTAATATCTGAAGAACCTGTAAAAGATAAAGAGAAAATAAAAAAAGAAAAAGAAGAAAAGAAACAAGAAAAGGCAAAACAGAAAAAAATGAAAAAAGAAGAAAAAGAAAATAGGAAAAAAGGAGGGGAAAAATAATGTGGGCAGTACTTAAAAAAGAATTAAAAAGTTATTTTTTATCCCCAATAGGATATGTAGCAATAGGGCTATTCTTATTAATTTTCAGTTTATTTTTTTATTTAACGACTATTGAACAAAGAGCCATTGATTTAGGAAATCTATACTTTAACACTGCAAGATATGGACTTTTAATAATTGTTCCAATTATTACTATGAGAATGTTTGCAGAAGAAAGAAAGAACGGAACAGAACAATTATTATTAACATCTCCAAAAAGCATTACAGGAATTGTATTTGGAAAGCTTTTAGCAGCTGTAGGATTAATAGCAATTACACTTGTCATTTCACTTATGTATTATATAATTTTATGCTTCTTCCAAGCACCAAATATTACTTCGGTTTTGGTTATGATGTTAGGATTTTTGCTACTTTCTATGGCGGCAATTTCATTTGGAATGTTTGCATCATCAATTACAGAAAATCAAATAATCGCTGCTATAATCACAATTGTATTTTTAGTAATACCATGGTTTTTACCAAACTTAAATGAGTCATTTTCTATTATTGATTTAATGAGCAGTTATCAAAAATTCCCAGCAGGAATTATTTCAATAAAAGAAGTAGTCAATCTTTTGTCATTTTCTGCAGTATTTATATTAATAACAATTATTATTATGCAAAGAAGAAAATCAGTAAAATAGAATAAAACTTATTTAGGAAGGAGAAATTAAAACATGGAAAATAAATTTATACAGGTTATTAAAAATAAATGGCTTAGAAGTATAGTATTAACTCTTTTACTTGTGGCTATTATAATATGTGCATACCTAGCAATCAACTATGCAGTAGAAAAAGCTAACATTGCAGATATCGATATGACAAAAGAAAAAATTTACTCTATTTCTCAAGAAACTAAGGATAAATTAGGAAATTTGGATACAGATGTTACAATTTCAATTTATAATATGAATGAATATGTAAAGGATTTCGCAAATCAATATGCACGTTTAACTGACAAAATAAAAGTAGAACAAGTAGAAAGTTTAACGTCAAAAACAAATTGGAAAACTCAATATGGTGTTAGTGACACTGATTCATTTTTAGTTATTTCTAGTAAAAGTAGAGAAAAAATCTTACATAGCTATGACTTATATACAATGGACTATACTACTTATACAGAAATTGATACTACAGAAGAAGCTATTACTAATGGTATTTTAGATGCTGTAACAACAATAAAACCTAAAATTTATTTCTTATCTGGACATAACTTGTATCCAGACACATATTTTCAATATTTACAAAATGCTTTACAAGGAGAAGTAAATGAAACAGTACAATTAAATATAATGACAACAAGTAAAGTTCCAGACGATTGTAATGTACTTGTAATTACTGCATTAAAAGAAGATATTAAAGAATTAGAAAAAGATGCAATAATTAAGTACATTAAAAAAGGTGGAGAAATATTATTATTATTAGATCCAAATTTAAATAATGTAAAATTAACTAATTTCCAAAAAGTACTAGATCAATATGGAGTTAGTGTGTCAGACGGAATTGTTTTAGAAGGAGATAGCAATAAAATGGTATCTGGGGCACCAAATTTCGTTTTATCTACAATGAATAATGAATCTAGCATTACTAAAAATATAAATATGGATATGAATTTATGCTTAATAAACTCAGGAAAAATTTCATTTGAGTCTTCTGAAAATCTAGAAAAGAAAAATGTAACAACTGAAACATTAGCAACAGTAAGCGATAAAGCATTTTATCGTACAGACTTACAATCTGATGACATGTCAAGAATAAGTAGTGATGAAGATGCTGGCGGAGCTACAATAGCTGCCATAGCAACAAAGAAAATAGATGATAATACTTCTTCTAAGTTAGTTGTATTTGCAAATACTGTTTTTGCTACAAATACTGAAATACCAGTAAGTACACAATATTATATGTATGCTATGGATTTTTCTAATAATAAGGACATTTTATTAAATTCAGTTTCTTATTTAACAGAAAGAGAAGAAAATATTACTATACGTAAAAATATAGAAGCTGTAAATTATGAAGTAACAGAATTCCAAAATAGAATAGTATTGGAAATTATTTTTGCAGTACCAGTTTTAATAATTATTATTGGAATTATAGTATGGATTGTAAGAAGAAGAAAAAAATAATAATATGGTAATAATTATATTAAGTTATTAAAAAATAAACTCTTTCATACTAATAATATGAAGGAGTTTATTTTATGAAGTCAATATTGAAAGTAGTCTTTGTAATTATTGGTACAATTATTGGAGCTGGATTTGCATCAGGACAAGAAATTTGGATATTCTTTAATAGTTATGGTCATTTAGGTGCTTTTGGAATAATATTAGCGTGCTCAATATCAGGGCTACTAATTTATAAAATATTTAAAATTATGCAAAAGGAAAACCTAACCACTTATGCAGAACTATTAGAAAAAATAAGCAATAAAAAAATCTTAAATCAAGCCATTTCTATAATTATTTCCTTGTTTTTAATCATTAGCTTTTATATTATGATTGCAGGCATGAGTGCATATTTTAATCAAGAATTTGGAGTACAAAATTGGATTTGTTCTATTATAATGTCCCTCTTGTGCTATTTTACTTTAAAAAGAAACATGAAGGGAATAGTAATAGTTAACAGTATTTTAATACCTTGCCTTATTTTGTTTATTTTATATCTAGGAATTAAAAATTTTAATTATGGTATAAATAACCTTTATATTAATCAACCAAATTTACCATGGAGTTGGATTTTTAGCAGTATAATATACGCTAGCTATAACAGTATTGTATTAATACCTATGCTAGTAGAATTAAAAGAATATATAAATACAAGCAACAAGGCTAAGGTAGTTGCAATTCTAAGTACACTTATCTTATCCATAGTAGGGATATGCTTAATTTACATTTTATTTAGAAATCCAAATGCATATAAATTAGAACTACCAATGGTAGAAGTTGTAAAAGAATTTGGAAAAATTTATTCCTATCTATATGGTGGAGTAGTAGTTACTGCAATATTTACTTCCGCAATTTCAGCAGGATATGGTTTTTTAACTAATCAAGTAGAAAAGAAAGAATTTACAAAAGGTGATGTGGAAAAGCGAAAAAACAAATATTACCAAAGGTTATTATTAATAATTTGTTTAATAGCACCAATTATTGCAAATTTTGGATTTTCAAATTTGGTGAGTAAACTTTACCCAATGTTTGGTATACTAGGTTTAATACAAATTGTAGCTATTCTAAAAATAAAATGCACAAAAAGTAATTGTTAGATTTAAGAAATAATGTATTGAAAAAAAATATGAAAACTGATATAAATAATGTAGAAAAAAATGATGGAAGGATATAGACTAAAAAATGAAGAAAATAATTGAGTTTAAAAGTAACTCTTCAAAAGAAAAAAATAAAATTAGCAAAAAAAAATTAGCCATTATTATCAGTATTATGGTTTTAATAATTATTATAATTATAACTTCTATCATATATTGTAACAATAAAAACTTTCAAAACTTCATGGATAGATACATATTTTTAAAAAACATAACAGATGAAAATATACCAGTAATTGAATTTGATTATGACTCAAATACTAATGTTATCCCTTATGGAAGATATATTTGCATTTTAGCAGAAAATAACTTATCTATGTATAATTCAAATGGAAAAAAAGAACAAGAAGTGAAAGTAGAAATTAGTGATCCTATATATAATGTAAATGCTAGATATCTTGTTATAGGTGGAAAAGAAAACAAAAAACTTTATTTAATATCAGGCTCAAACATATTATGGGAAAAAGAATTAGACGGAGATATAACAAAAATAAATGTAAATAAAAATGGATATGTAAGTGCAATTATAAGTGGAACTAGCTATAAATCTGTTATAGTAACTTATGATGACAAAGGTAATGAACTATTTAAATCTTATTTATCTGCTACCACGGCAGTTGATGCTTGCATTTCACAAGACAATAATTACTTGGCATATGCAGAAATAAACACATCTGGAACTATAGTCCAATCAAATATAAAGATTATTTCTATGAAAGAAGCAACAGAAAAAAATACTGAACCAGTATTTACATATAATGCACCACAAAACAGTCTAATTTTAAGAATAAAATATCAAGAAAAAAATCGTTTAGTTTGTATGTATGATGATAAAATTAATATGATTGATAGTAATGTTGATGTAGATTTAATAGATTTGCAGGAAGACAAAAAAATTACATTTGCAGATAACGAGCTAACAAACTTTGTTTATAGAACTGTAGAGCAATCCACAGGACTATTTAGTGCAGATACGCTATTAGAAATGATTAATATCACTAATCAAAAGGAAAGCACTTATACCATAGAAGGAGTAGCAAAAAGCGTAGCAAGTTATGACAATATTATTGCAGTTAATCTAGGTTCTGAAGTAGATTTTATTAATACCAGTGGATGGCTTGTAAAAAGATATACTTCTAGGCAAGAAGTAAGAAACATAGTTATCTGTGACAAATTAGCTGGTATCATTTATAGAGACAAAATTGAATTAGTAAATTTATAAGGAGAAAGAAATATGAGTATTATTATTGATGTAGTTATATTAGCTATTATAGTATTATGCATTGCATTAGGATATTATAAAGGACTAACAGGTTCATTATTAAAAATAATTTCATTTGCACTTTCTTTAATTATTGCATTTGTATTATTTAAACCTGTTTCTGGTTTTATTATTAATAAGACCAATTGGGATGAAAATCTAGAACAGGGAATACGTAATGTAATCATCTCAGAAGATAGTAAAGATGCATCAGATGAAAAAAATGGAAATATGCCAACAGTAATGATGGACTATATTAATAAAACGGTAGAAGAAGCGGGAAATAATGCAAAAGAAGCAATTGCAGATGCCACTGCAAGAGATATGGCTTTGACCATTATTAATGCAGGAGTTGGTATAGGACTATTCATTGTTGCAAGAATAGCTTTACTATTTGTTAAAGGTTTAGCAGACCTAATAACTAAACTACCAGGAATTAAGCAATTTGATAAATTAGGTGGCGTTATTTATGGAATGTTAGAAGCAGTTGTAATTATTTATTTGATTTTAGCTATTCTATCATTTGTAAGCCCATTAGTAAGTGGAACAGGAATTATTGCAGCAATTCAAAAATCTTTTATCGGAAGCATAATGTATAACAACAATTTATTATTAAAATTAATATTCTAATTAATGTAAAGATTTTGTGAATAATATTGATAAATTTTATAAAATTTGTTATACTAAAACAACAAAATAAGTTTGAAAAATAAGGTGAATAAATTGGATAATGTAAAACAAAACAAAAAAAGGCAAAAAAAGAAAAGAGGAATAGGTAAAAAAATTGCTTTAATAATTCTATTAATCCTTTTGATAGTAGGAATTGTTATTGGAATCCGTGTATGGCAAAATGGTGGGGGCCTAAAAGGTATTTTAGCAACTGCAGTAGGGCATGATTCTGATACAGTTAAAGATTTACCAAAAATATATTGTGTATTACTTGGACAAAGTGAAAACTTAACAGACACAATCATGGTAGCAGAATATGATCCAAAAGAGCAACAAGCATCTATTTTATCAATACCAAGGGACACATTTATAGGAAATGATAAAACCAAAGCAACCGCTTGGGACAAGCTAAACGCAGTATATCAAACAGGAGCTGAAAACACATTAAAAGAAATAAATGAATTAACAGGTTTAGATATAAAATACTACTTAAAAGTAGATACTAAAGCATTTAGAGATTTAGTAGATGTAATAGGCGGAGTTACCTTTGATGTTCCAATAGACATGAAATATGATTCAAACAACTTAAATCTACACATCAATTTAAAAGCTGGTGTACAAAAACTAGATGGAGAAAAAGCAGAGCAAGTTGTTAGATTCAGACATAATAATGATGGAACCACATATCCTGTTGAATATGGTATAGAAGATGAAGGAAGAATGAAAACTCAAAGGGCATTTTTAACAGCACTTGCCAAACAAACTTTAAAAGTAGAAAATATTTTTAAAATAAACGAAATAATTGATATCGCAAATAAATATATAGAAACAAATATGGATTTTGACATTATTAAAGACTATGTACCATATATAGTAGAATTCAACATGGAAGACCTAAAAACAGCACAAGTACCAGGAGCATCAGATAACAAAAATGAAAATGGGGTGTGGGTATATTTAGCAGACGAAGTAAAGTTAAAAACCATAGTTGATAATCTATTTTTAAATCCTAATAAATTAGATGAAGATGACAAAAAGAGTGGTAGCACAGTTGATACATCTAGTATTGATAAAACGAAACTAAAAGTAGAAGTATTAAATGGTACATCAAGTAATACAAAATTAGAAAAAGTAGTTGCAAAATTAAAAGATGCAGGATATACAGTTAATAAAACTGGAAATACTACAGAAACAAATAATACAACTATCATTACAAGGGGAAATGTAGACGAGTTAATCCAAGAAGACTTAAAACAGATTTTAAAAGTAGAATCCGTAACAAATGGTGCTGAAGGAACAATTAATATTACTATAATTATTGGTAAAGACTATGAAGGATAAATAGAAAAAGAAGAAAAGTGGCTTCGCCACATGTACAGGTTTGTCTTGCAAACCGTACAGACCAAAAAACTTAACTTGTTATATAAAAAAAGGGGTGCTTAAATTTAAATGCACCCTTTTTATATTTATCTAATATTAATATTACTATAATGATATTCATTAGTTCTTTTTCTACCTTTTGAAGATTTATACTTAGATGACTTAGAATTCTTAGTACGTAATTTTTTATTTCTGCCTTTTTTTCTTGGTTTCAATAATACATAAATTAAATATAAAATAATAGCAATTAAAATAACTCGGAATAATATTGGAAGAAAATTAGAAGGTAAAACATCACTCTGTGCTATTAATTCAGAAGTATAAGTGTTTTCATCCACAGTGTAACTAATTTTACCAATAACACTTCCAGCAGTAATAGGAGCCTTTAGTTTATCCAAAGTTACTTCAGCCTGTAAATTATCTGTATTTACACCCTTTTCTAAAAAAATACCAATTCCATCTTTTACAAGAACATTCAAATTCCTTGTCTCCTTAGTTGCACCAAAGACTTGAACCTCTTTTAAAACACTATTTTTTTCATAAATAGTTTTAACTTCATAATTATCAAAAGCATAATTCAACAAAGTAATAGAATCTAAAAATTTTTCACTTAATCCAGTATCTGTAATATCTGCACCTAAAACAACAGAAATTACTTCCATACCATTTTTATTAGCTGCTGATACTAAACAATTACCAGCTTCACCGGTATAACCTGTTTTTACGCCAATTGCATCAGGATAATAATAATTACTCTTAGATTTACTAGTGTTTTTAATTAACAAATCATTAGTGGTATTAAAAGAACGATCTGCCTTAGAGTATTTATTAGTTGCTGGTAATGTATATTTGGTTTTCTTTACAATTTCACGAAAAGTAGGATTATTCATAGCATATCTAGCAATCAAAGCCAAATCATATGCAGTACTAGTATGATTTTTATTATGAATTCCATTTGGATTAACAAAATGAGTATGTTGACATCCAATTTCTTTTGCCTTTTCATTCATTAGATCAGCAAACTTACTAACACTTCCAGAAATATGTTCTGCTAGTACAATAGCTGCGTCATTAGCAGAAGGTATTAACAAAACATTTAGCAACTGTTCTATTGTAAGCTGTTCGCCTTCACGTAAATTTGCAACAACATAATCAGCAGGAATAGAAAAAATAGCATTATGGCTAACTGTTGCTACATCAGATAATTGACAATTTTCTAAAGCTAGAATAGCAGTCATCATTTTAGTTGTACTAGCAGGGTATCTTACTTCATTAGCATTTTTTTGATACAAAATTTCCCCAGTACTAGATTCAATCAAAACACAAGAAGGCGAATAAATAGTAATATCAGTAGCATCTGTCTTAGATTGATTAGAATCAGCGGTATTGGCACCAAAGGAGGTGGTAACAAAAACAGATTGAAATAATGTAACTATCAATAGAAATATAAAAATATATTTTAGTTTTTTCATAATATTTGAAACCTCACAATTTTATTATCTAATTAAATTTATGCTAAAGATAACTATATATGAAAAAAGTAAGAAAATCAAGTTAATAAAGGTAAAAAAAGAAAATAATTAGAAAGGATGAAAAACATGAACAATTTAACAACAAAACAAAAAATTATTTTAGCAATAGTAGCATGTATAATGCTAAGTATAATTGGAATTTATGGATATACTACACTACATAATGAAGACGATTTTGTAGATTTAGAATATAATGAAATAGCGGATAATACTGAGTTAGCAAGTAATAGCGAAATAGAAGAAAAAAATCAGTTAATAGAAAACAGTCAATCAATAGAAAATGATGAATCAATGCAAAGTGACGAAAAGCAAATTATAGTTCATATTACAGGTGCAGTTCAAAAAGTAGGAATATTAAAATTACCAGAAGGAGCAAGAATTGCAGATGCAATTGATGCTGCAGACGGCATTACAGAGGATGCAGACTTAGACGAAGTAAACTTAGCATACATCCTAGAAGATGGGCAAAAAATATATATCCCTAGCAAAGCAGATAAAAAAGAAAATAAAGAGTATATAACCAGTGGAAGTGGGAATAATGTGATAGAAGAAAGTAAAAGCACAAGCCAAGGAGTGAATAAAAAAGTGAATATAAATACAGCAACACAAAGTGATTTAGAAGCGTTGCCAGGAATAGGCCCATCAATTGCTAGTAGAATTATTGAATATAGACAGCAAAATGGAAAATTTAATAAAATAGAGGATTTGCAAAATGTAAAAGGAATAGGAGATGCAAAATTCGAAAACATAAAGGAATACGTTGTAGTAAGTTAAAAAATATAAAAAGGAATAGTTGAAATATAGTTGAATATAATAATGAAATGTAAGCTATTCCTTTTAAAATTTTTTATTAAGTAGAAAAAATTCAAGATTTACACAAAATTTCGTCAAGTTAAAAGTTAAATGCAATTCTGTAAAGTAAATGCAATTTGTACGATTAAATGCATGTTAAAAAGCAATATTTTACACAAAATTTTAATGCAATCTTTAAATTTCCTTGACAACAATATACTAAAGGTGTATAATAAATTTTGTCAACAAATCGCGGGGTGGAGCAGTTGGCAGCTCGTCGGGCTCATAACCCGAAGGTCGATAGTTCGAGTCTATCCCCCGCAACCAAACTTTAATCACTAGAACTATAATGGTTTTAGTGATTTTTTAATGTTCTCAAATAGTTTACAATAATGCTAAAATTAAGTACTATTATGTCTATTTGGGAAAAAGTTGGGAAAAGTAAATACATCAAACTACTGAAACTCTAATAAAAAATCATAAAAATTCACTAATCTATATTAAAAAAATTATAAAAGGCAATGGGAAAATTCAAAAAATAAACTTCGTCTTACTTCGTTAGATTTCATTTGA
>CANRPQ010000033.1 GCA_947632525.1 uncultured Clostridia bacterium | reverse complement strand
TTCACTGGAATTTTTGTTAAACTGTTGACAAAGTTATTAAAAACTAGTATAATTTTATAGTACGAAAATTTTAGATAATAAATATTAAAACATAGATTACGTATGAACAGTTAAGGGAGGGAATAAAAATGGCACAACCAAAAAGAAGATGGTCAAAAGCAAGAACTCATTTAAAAAGATCAACATGGAAATTAGAAAATCAAAATCTAGTTGATTGTCCACATTGTCACGAAAAAGTACTACAACATAGAGTATGCCCAAATTGTGGATACTATAATGGAAAAGAAGTAGTTGCAAAATCTGAAGAATAATAAGCAATATCTAATATTATATATATAATATAATTTAAATTTGCAAAATGAAGATTATTAATTGATTGTAATGTAGCAAAAACACCTAAAAAGGTGTTTTTTGTGTGCAAAATTATTAATAACAAAATAAATTAAACAGGAATATTTATTAAAATAGGAGGAATATATGGAAAAGGAAGAGAACATATTAGGAACAGAAAAAATAGGAAAATTAATTAGGAAATTTTCAATTCCTTGCATTATATCTTTATTGGTTAACTCATTGTATAACATTGTAGACCAAATATTTATAGGTTGGGGTGTTGGTTACTTAGGAAATGGAGCCACTAATGTAGTATTTCCAATAACTATTATATGCTTAGCATTTGCTTTAATGTTTGGGGACGGCTCATCTGCTTATTTAAGCCTAAAATTAGGAGAAAAGAAAAAAGATAAGGCAGCTAAGGGAGTAGCAAACGGAATAATAGTAGCTGTTATAATATCTACTATTTTATGTATTATTACTTTAGTATTTTTACCACAATTATTAAATGTTTTTGGATGTACAGATAATCTAAGAGAATATGCACAAAATTATGGATTTATTATTGCAATAGGATTACCATTTATGATGATAGGTACAACACTAAACTCTATCATTAGAGCTGACGGAAACCCTAAATATGCAATGACATCAATGGTTACAGGCGCAATACTAAATATTATTTTAGACCCAATTTTTATATTTGTATTTCATATGGGAGTACAAGGTGCAGCCATTGCAACTATACTAAGTCAAATATTTACATTTACAATGAATGTTTTATATATTAGAAAATTTAAATCCATTAAACTAGATAAGGAAACATTTAAACTAAAACCTGCTGTGGCAAAGAAAGTATCTACATTAGGTATTAGTAGCTTTATAACTCAAATGAGCTTTGTAATTGTTATGGCAATTGAAAATAATTTATTTGGCAAATATGGTTTAGATACAAAATTCGGTGCAGAAATACCAATAACAGTGTTTGGAATAGTAATGAAAATTAGTCAAATACTAAATAGTATAATTATTGGTCTTTCAACAGGAGCACAACCAATTATTGGATATAATTATGGTGCAGAAAAATATGATAGAGTAAAGAAAACATTAAAAATGGTGTTGGGATGTAGTGTCATTATTAGTACAATTGCATTTATTTTATTCCAAACAATACCAGAAAAATTAATTTCAATATTTGGTAGCGGTGATGAAAACTATATGGAATTTGCTTGCTTAGCATTTAGAACATATTTATTACTATGTATATGCAATGGTATTCAAATTCCAGCAGGTATATTCTTTCAAGCAATTGGAAAAAGCGTTAAAAGTGCAATATTATCACTATCTAGACAAATATTGTTTTTAATACCTGCTATGATAGTTTTAGGCAAAATATTTGGCCTTAATGGATTGCTATATTCAGGACCAGTTGCAGATGGACTTGCATTTGTAATTGCTGGAACATTGTTAATTATAGAAATTACTCATATTGGAAAAAGAAAGTCTAAAAGTGAAGCTTTAATAGATGATACAAGTACACAAAGTAAAGTAGATAAACATATTGTTATTACAATTGCAAGGGAGTATGGTTCTGGTGGAAGATATGTTGGAAGATTAATTGCAGATAAATTAGGAATAAAATTTTATGATAAAGACCTTATTGAAAAAGTAGCTGAAGAAACAGGACTATCTGAAGAGTTTATTGAAAGCAATGAACAACAAAGAAATACATTAGCAAATTTTAGCAATGGTTATTACTTTGGATTAAATAATGGCGACGAATTATTTGTGAAAGAAAGCGAGATAATTAAAAAATTAGCTGACGAACAATCTTGTGTTATTATTGGTAGATGTGCTGACTTTGTATTAAAAGAGAGAAAAGATGTATTAAAAATATTTATCTATAGTGATATGAAAGATAAAGTAAAAAGGGCAATAGAAATCTATGGATTAAATGAAACAACAGCAAAAAAGGAAATAACTAGAATTGATAAATTAAGAGCAAATCATTATAAATACTATACAGAAAATGAATGGAAAGACTATAGTAATTATGATATTTGTATTAATAGTGATGCACTAGGAGTTGAAAAATCAGCAGACTTGATTTGCCAAATAGTAAAAGAAAAGGAAAAAGCTAAAATCCTTTTTTAAAATTCATTTGTATTTTTAAAATATATATTGACATTTAATGTCATGTTTGTATATAATTCATTTAAATTATATAAATTTTAAAATTAAATTTATATAATCAACACTCATTTTGTGTGAAAAATATAAATATGGGTAAACTAAAGATGAGAGGAGAAATTTAAATGAATTTAAAAAGTTATTTAAATAAAAGTAAAAAATCAAGCGGTATTACACTAGTAGCACTAGTAGTAACAATCGTGGTTTTGCTAATCTTAGCAGGAATAACAATAACTATAATTTTCAACGACAGTGGAATAATAAACAAAGCAAGAGAAGCAGCAGAGTCAGTAGATAAATCACATACAGATACAGAAAAAGAACTAGCAAATCTAGTAGAAGAGTTAGGAGTATCATTAGGAGAAGCACCTACAATTAAAAATAAAGGTGAAATTGTAGACAAGAATATAAAGACAAAATATGCAAACTATACAGATGAAACTTCAGATAAGCCAGTACCAGTTCCAGGTGGATATTGCGTAGTAAAAGATGGCGAAGGCGAAGGTGAAGACAAACAAAACACCGTAAAAAGTGGGTTAGTAATATCTGACTTAGCAGAAGACACATTAGATAATGCAGAAATATCAGTAAACGGAGAGAACAAAAAAGGCAACCAATTTGTATGGGTACCAGTAAGTAGTGAACAATTAAAAGAAATGTATGGAGTAGATAGCGAAGGAAAACAACATGGTAAATTATATGAATTTACTTCAAGCGGAAAAGAAAATCTTAATTGGTCTGAAGAAAATGGTGTTATGACGATAGAAAGTACAGAAGGATATAGTAGCCACCGTGAGCCAGACGTAGTAACAGGAAGTACAGGTACAACGGGGTCAAACTATGATGCAAAAGTAGAAAATTTAAATATAATAACAGATTTAACAACTAAAACAGCAGACGAATTTAAGGCACTATTACAAAAAGAATTTGATAGTATGATAGAAAGTGTAAAAAAGTATGGTGGATTTTATATAGGAAGATATGAGACAGGAAATCTATCAAATGAAGATAAAGAACATGCCCCAGTAGTACAAAAAGGATCAGAAGTAGGAAATGCAAATTGGTATTATCAATATCAAGAAAGTAAAAATATAAGAAAAGAAAATAACAATGTAACAAGTAGTATGATATGGGGATGTCAGTTTGATAGAACACTAGAATGGATAGCACAAACAAATCCAAAAGAAGGTGGAACTCCAAACTACGATTTATTAACAAATTCAAGCAGTTGGGGAAATTATGATAGAATTGTTAAAACATCAGGATTTAAAACAAAATGGCAAAAGAATCATATATATGACCTAGCAGGAAATGCATGGGACTGGACCCTTGAAGCCTTCAACACCTACGGTCATGTCGTTCATGGTGGCTACTACAGCTCTAACAGTTCTACCAGTTCAGCTTCTTTCCGCGGCAGCGGCACTCCGGACCTCAACTACAGCCTCAGCGGCTTCGGTTCCCGTTCCACCATTTATATAAACCTGTTGAGTACAGAAACAGAAGAAAATACATCAAATGATGTATCGGAGCCTCAGTTACCCGGTAGCGGCGCTGTTAGTAGCGGTGGACAACCTGTAGATCAGGAAACCCAACCCCTAAAGCCTTAATAAATAACTATAATATTACAAACACATTACAATTACAGAAACACTACGATTACCGCTCTACAATTAATATAAACCTGTAACACTGACCACTGGTTCAACCAAGCAGAAATAGTCGATTGAGTTAGAAGTTATGCTGAACAAAAAACGAAACATTTTTGCGAATCTTTAGATACGATAATATTATGTATGTAAATATTAAAAATTAAGATAGATGGTAGAAATTGAAAATAATTTGTAAAAACTTAAGAGAATACTTGAAAAGTATTCTCTTTTGATATAAAATTACATTGTTTAGGATATACTAAATGTACTAAATTGCTCGTTCCTCGCAATGAGACTGTAGAAATTTTGTGTAATTTGAAAAGTATTAAAAAAATACTTCCTTATGATACAATAAATAATCATATGCTGAACAAAAAATAAACAGAGCTTGTCAAGATAACAGTGAAGTTAATATTTAAATAAGCTAAGTTACAATTTATTTGTGATTTAGCTTTTATTTTTATATAATATGTAAGATTACATATATAAAATGGGTTTAAAATAGATATGCCACAGTAAGTATAAAAATAAAAATAGGAAATACCTAAATAAAGAAAAGAAAAAAGATATATTTTAATTGACTTTTTTAATTGATAAACATATAATCTAACTATACAAAATAATGAATATATTAATAAAATGATGAGAAAATAATATGGGAGAAGTAATATGTGCGGATTTGTTGGGTATATAAATAAAAAAAATAAAGATAAAACAGTTATACAAAATATGAGTAATAAAATTGTTCATCGTGGACCTGATAGCGAAGGTTTATATACAGATGAAGATATTAACATGGCATTTAGAAGATTGAGTATTATTGATTTAAAAAGTGGAGACCAACCTATTTATAATGAAAACAAAAACTTAGTTATTTTATTCAACGGAGAAATATATAATTTTCAAGAGCTACGCGAAGATTTAATTAAAAAAGGACATATTTTCACAACTAAAACTGATACTGAGGTAATTCTTCATGGATATGAAGAATATAAAGAAAAGATACTAGATAAGCTAAGAGGAATGTACGCTTTTGTAATATATGATAAACAAGATAAAAGATTATTTGCTGCACGTGATATATTTGGTATCAAGCCATTTTATTATGCAAAAATGAATGATACTTTCTTGTTTGGCTCAGAAATAAAATCTTTTATACCACATCCAGACTTTAAAAAAGAACTTAATAAAGAAGCCTTAAAAACATATTTGACATTCCAATATAATCCAATGGAAGAAACATTTTTTAAGGGAGTATATAAATTAAAACCAGGTCATTATTTAATATACTGTAATGGAAATTTACTAGTTAAACCATTTTTCAATCTTGAATTTAAGCCAAGCGAAGAAAATATAAAGGAAAAGGATTTAATAAAAAGTATCAATGATGAATTAGTTAGCAGTGTAGAACATCATAAAATTAGTGATGTTAAGGTAGGAGCATTTTTAAGCTCTGGAATCGATTCGTCATACATAGTATCTATATTAAAACCAAATGAAACTTTTACAGTAGGATTTGAACAAAATGGATTTAATGAAATAAAACCAGCTAAAGAGTTAAGCAACATGCTTAATATTCAAAATACAGACAAAACAATTTCTGCAGATGAATTTTTTGATGCAGTACCAAAAGTTCAATATTATTCTGATGAACCACATGCAAATTTATCATCTGTGCCACTATATTATTTAAGTGAGCTATCTAGAAAAGATGTAACAGTAGTATTATCTGGAGAAGGAGCAGACGAACTTTTTGGTGGATATCAAACTTATCCAGAAAGTATAATAATTAGGGCATATCGCCAGTTACCTAAAGCAATTCGTAAATTAAATGGAAAAATTGCAAAAAAATTACCAGATATAAAAGGAAAAGACTTTTTTATTAGAGGTGCTGAAACAGTAGAAGAATCATACATTGGACAAGCAAAAGTATACACAGATGAAGAAGCAAATGATATTGTAACAGAAGAATATAAAACAGATATTAAAGCTAAAGATATTACAAAACCATATTTTGACAAAGTTAAGGGATTAGATGATATAACTAAAAAACAATATGTAGATATGTTTTTATGGCTTCCTAATGATATTTTATTAAAGGCTGATAAAATGACTATGGCACATTCTTTAGAACTTCGTGTACCATATTTAGATAAAGAAGTATTAAAATTGGCTTTAACATTACCTAAAAAGTATAAATTTAAAAACAATTTAAGTAAATATGCGTTAAGAAAAGCATCAGCTACAAAAATACCAGAAGAATGGTTTAATCGCCCAAAATTAGGATTTTTAGTGCCATTTAAAGAATTTATAAAACAAGAAAAGTATTATAATATTGTAAAAAAAGAATTTGAAGCAGATTATGCAAAAGATTTTTTTGATACTGATAAATTACTTGATATGCTAGAAAAGCATTATAAGGGTATTGAACAAACACATCGTAAAATATATACAGCATATACTTTCTTATTGTGGTATAAACAATTTTTTATTAATTGTTAAATATAATTATTTTAAGGAGGATGAATAATGGAAAAATCAATAGTATATTTTTCAAAAAAAATTACACCTGAGGGAATAGTAAACATTTATAACCATTTAGGAAAAGAATTAAAAGGAAACGTTGCAGTTAAATTACATTCTGGAGAAAGAGGGAATCAAAATTATCTTAGACCAGAATTTGTAAAAGCCATTGTTGAAAAGTTAAATGGAACAGTGGTAGAGTGTAATACTGCGTATGATGGCGCAAGAGACACAACAGAAAAACATAAAGAATTAATGAAAGAACATGAATGGACTAAATATTTTAATGTAGATATTATGGATAGCGAAGAGGAAAAAGTATTAGATATTCCTAATGGAAAAGTAATAAAAAAGAACTATGTTGGAAAAAACATTGAAAAATATGATTCTATGTTAGTGTTATCTCATTTTAAAGGACATCCAATGGGTGGATATGGTGGTGCACTAAAACAGTTATCAATAGGTGTAGCATCTGGAAAAGGAAAAAGATATATTCACTGTATAGGTAAGGAAAATGGAAGCTATGAAGATATGTTTAATGTAGACCAATTGAAGTTTCTAGAAGCAATGGCTGATAGTGCTTCATCTGTAGTTAAATATTTTGGAGATAATATTGCATATATTAATGTTATGTGTAATTTATCAGTAGATTGTGACTGCTGTGGTGTTGCAGAGGATCCATGTATGAAAGATATTGGTATTCTTGCAAGCTTAGACCCAGTAGCTATTGATCAAGCTTGTATTGATTTGATTTACAAATCAAACGACCCAGGTAGAGATCATTTTATTGAAAGAGTAGAAAGCAGACATGGTGTTCATACCATAGAAGCTGCTGAAGAATTAGGCATAGGTAGTAGAGATTACGAATTAATTGATATAGATGAATAAATTATAGAAAGAAGAAAAAGCATGGAACTTATTAAAGCAGGGGAAAAAACTTATTATATCAAAAATCCAACTAATATTGGCATATATAAAGTAGATGATGAAAATGTATATTTAATAGATAGTGGCAATGACAAGGAAGCTGGTAAAAAGATATTAAAAATAGTAGAAGAGCAAGGGTGGAAAGTAAAGGGAATTATAAATACACATTCTAATGCAGACCATATCGGTGGAAATAAAGTTATTCAAGACAGAACTAACTGTGAAATATATGCATATAACATAGAAACATGTTTTACCAAATATCCTATTTTAGAACCGTCATTTTTATATGGCGGATATCCTTTTGAAGAGTTAAGGCATAAATTTTTAATGGCAAAAGAATCAAATGTTACTAATATTAATAACAATTTACCAGAAGGACTAGAATATTTTCCGCTAAAAGGGCATTTTTTTGATATGTGTGGTGTTAAAACATCTGATAATGTTGTATTCCTTGCTGATTCATTATTTAGTATAGAAACTATTACAAAATATCATTTGTTTTTCATATATGATGTAAAAGAATATTTAAATACATTAGAACAATTACGAAATATTGAAGGAGTATTATTTATTCCTTCACATTGCGAGGCAACATCTGATATATCAAATTTAATTGATACTAATAAAAATAAAATCGAAGAAGTGATAGAAGTAATTTATGAATATTGTAAGAGGGAAGCAACATTTGAAGAAATATTAAAATATATTTTTGACCATTATTCATTAAATATGAATGGTGAGCAGTATGTATTAGTTGGAAGTACAATTAAATCATATTTATCATATTTATCTGATGAAAATAGATTAAAATACGAATTTAAAGATAATAAAATGGTATGGAAAGCAGTAATATAATTTGTTTTAAATTAGAATATAAACTGATAATGAAGGAAATGAGTAATGAAGGGAAAAACAAAAAAGAAAAAATTAAATAAAGTCAAGCTATTTTTAGTTATTATAGTATTTTTAGCAATTATAATTTTTATAACAAATAGAATTAAAAATGATAGAATTGCAAATGTTACAAGTTATGATATACCACAAAATAATGAAGAGCAAACCACAAGTGCAACTCTTATTATGGTTGGAGATAACTTAATACATGAAAGTGTATATAAAGATGCAAATAAAAATGCTAATGGAAGTGGATATGACTTTAAACCAATGATTACTCGAATTAAAGAAAAAGTTAAAAACTACGATTTGGCTTATTATAATCAAGAAACAATTTTAGGTGGGACAGAACTTAATTTATCAGGCTATCCAACATTTAATTCACCATATGAAGCAGGAGATGCAATGATAGATGCAGGATTTAATTTAGTAAGTACCGCAACTAACCATGCATTAGATAAAGGTGAAAAAGGAATATTAAACTCCAGAAAATATTGGGATAGCAAAAAAGATGTACTAGTAGCAGGAACATATACATCATCTAATCAACGTGATGAAATTCAAATTAAAGAAGTAAATGGAATAACATATACAATGTTAAATTATACCTATGGCACTAATGGCGTTTCAGTTCCAAAAGGAAAGGAATATTTAATTAATATTTGGCCAACAGACTTATCAATAAACAATCCTAAAAAAGACACTAAATATCAAGCATATAAGGAAAAAGTAAAGCAAGATATTGAAAAAGTAAGGGATAAAGTTGATGTATTAATAGTTGCAATGCATTGTGGAATAGAATATAAATCTATGCCAAGCGCGTATCAAAAAGATGAAGCTGAATTTTTGGCTGAACAAGGTGCTGATATCGTAATAGGTACACATCCACATTTACTTGAACCAGTAGAGTGGATAGATAATACAATAGTATTTTATTCATTAGGAAATTTTATGTCTTCACAATATCAAGATGATAATTATAACAAGCTAGTAGGTTTAATGCCCTCACTAAGAATTACTAAAACTACAAATAAAGAGGAAAGCATTATAAAAATAGATAATATTGAAAATGAGCTTATATTCACTTATTACAAAAATGAAAAAGATAGAAGTGATATTCAGGTGATACCATTTAGTAATCCAGATATTGCTAAATACTTACCTAAATATCAAGAAGTATATAATACTTATAAAGATGTAGTACAAGCATATGATAAAAATATGTATGTTGTACCAGCATATAATGAGTAAATAACAAAATTAAAAATAATAATTAAAATAAATGTACAAACACCTCACATTATAATATGAAAACACATATTATGTAATGTGAGGTGAAAAAATTGGATTGGTTTGACAATTTAAATCCAGCAATACAAGCACTGATTGCAACAATATTCACTTGGGGAGTAACAGCTTTAGGAGCAGTAACAGTTTGTTTCTTTAAAAAAGTAAACAAAAAAGTATTAAACACTATTTTAGGCTTTAGTGCTGGTGTTATGATTGCAGCATCATTTTGGTCTTTACTAGCACCTGCTATTGATTTATCTGAAGAGCTTGGATACATAGCATGGATATTACCAGCAACAGGATTTGCAACAGGTGGTTTATTCGTTCTATTATCTGATAGATTTTTAGACAAAGTATTAAAAGGTAAAAGCGATTTAAAAAGTGCTGTTTCATTAAAAAGAAGTATACTATTAATTTCTGCAATTACTATTCATAATATTCCAGAAGGAATGGCAATAGGGGTAGCATTTGGTGGAATTGCAAGTGGAACACCAGGCATGAGTTTAATAGCAGCAATAATGCTTGCAGTAGGAATAGGTATACAAAACTTCCCTGAAGGTGCAGCAGTATCTTTACCACTAAGAAATGAAGGTTTTTCTAGACTTAAAAGTTTCATGTGGGGGCAAGCTTCAGGATTAGTGGAGCCAATAGCAGCTGTAATTGGAGTTGTATTAGTTTTAACAGTAAGAAGTATATTACCATTCTTATTAGCCTTTGCAGCAGGTGCAATGATTGCAGTTGCAGCAAGAGAATTATTACCTGAATCAATACAGGAGAATAAAAATTTAGCAACATTGGGATTAATAGCTGGATTTATACTTATGATGGTACTAGATGTTGCATTAGGATAAATTATAAAAGAGTAAGTATTTGCACTGCTTACTCTCTTTTTTATTATATAATAATATTAAATCCTTTTAGTATGCACTACTGTGAAAACACTTTTTTCATGTAATTTTATTAATATACAAATTTTTTATAAAAAATTAATAATATCGCAGTTTCTTTCACCCGTTTGCCTATAAATATAATAAAACATAACACTTAGTTGTAATTTTATTTAAAATATAGTATAATAAATATGTATACATACTTTTGTATATGTCCCTGAAAAAATTTTTATTAGGAGGCTAGCAAAATGGGAAAGGCAACAAAAATTTTTATGGTGTTCGCTATCATGGCAACAATGGTATTTGGCGCATGGGCGACTGTGCGGAATGTAAAATCTGTACAGTTTGACATAAACTGCACTCAATACATTAAGAGAGCAGCCGACGCCAATACTGTTGAAACCGCAAAGGAAGAACTCTCAAAAGCTATTTCTTATGCAGAGAAAAACAACTTGACAGAAGGTGTTGTATCAATATTCCTTCATCAACCTAAGAACGATGTGGGATATTGGTACAAGAATATGACTGAATCATATTCTGAACTCGAAAATCTTCCTGAAGATGCAACTTCTCTCGAAAAGACAAATGTTCTTATGAAATTAAGAGAAACATTAACAGATGAAGAAGATTCAGAAGTTTCAGTCACAGTTCCAGATGGAATTAGTATCTACCCCAGTAATGTTTCATATTTTGGGTGGGGATTACTCTCTGGTATCCTTTGCATAGTTTTGTGGTTATTGACATTATGTGCCTGGATTGAAGGGGACTAATAGGTGGCAGAATTGCATCCTACCCCTCTGTGAAAACAG
>CANRPQ010000032.1 GCA_947632525.1 uncultured Clostridia bacterium | reverse complement strand
AAATATAACAAATTTCGCAAAAGCTCTTGTTTTTTTTGCCATTTTATAGGATAATAGATATGTATGAATAGATTTATAGAAAGTGGTGAATTTTTTGAAGCTTATAGATAAATTTTTGAAATTTTTAAAAACAGATAGAAATACATTTGTAACATATATTTTAACTTTAATTTCTGCTTATATTGTTATTGATAGAATAGTAGAATTATTGTTTATTATTTTTACAGGTGTTGCTTATTCTTATTGGGGTCCTATTGAATATACACTTGCTTTAGCATGTGTTACATTTGCTTTCTTCTTTTCAGGTGGTTCTAAATTTGCAAAAGCAGATGTTGAAAAATTAAGGATATTCCATTCATTTATAATATGTTTTTATATTGTAGCATTATCTGCAATAGTGCAATGGGTAAATCAAGCTGTATGGATTGGCTTACTATCATTACCAAATTACCCTGATTTAGCTACTAATTTCTATTACTTATTTAAACCAGCTTTTACAGCATTAGGATTATACTTACCTCTTGTTACTTTCTATAAACTACTTAAGTGGCTTCTATTTACTGTTAACGATACTAAGGATATACGTGATTCTATATTTGATTATGGTGGTATAAGCTTATCTTCTGATAAGGAAGCTCATGGGGTTTATACTTGCGAGGTAAAAGTATGTGTAGATTCTGAAACTGGCATGGATGTTTGTATACCTGAAAATAAGCGTTTTGAATCTTTCTTAATTGTAGGTGTTTCTGGCTCTGGTAAAACCACTATGGTTTATGAACCAATGCTTGCTAGAGATATTGAAAGAAAGTCTTTCTTTAAAGAAGTTTCAAAGGAAATGGGATTTACCGCATTAAAAACTGGCCTTGCAACTTTAAATTGTCCTTATAATAATGAATATATTAATGAACACTTTAGTTTAAATATGTTAGTACCAAATCCAGATAAGATTGATACATATAAGTCATATATGAAAAAAATGATTATTAGCAGTTCAGGTGATAATATTACTTATCGAAATATGGGTATTACTTATGTTTCTGCAGAGCATGAGTCTGTTGATAAAATTAAAAAGGTAGCAGATAATTTCCACATTCCTGTTAACTTAATAGACCCTAATCGTGCAGATTCTCCAGGATTAAACCCATTTATATATAGTGACCCAATAAAAACGGGTGTCGCTATTTCTTCAGTATTGAAGGGCTTATTTATGCATAGTAGACCTGATGTAGAGCTTGCATATAGAGAGAATGAAGCTGTTCAAATCATTGAAAATTTATCAATTTTATTAAAAGAAATTTATCCTATACAGCATGAAGGAATGTTACCAAACCTAGAGGATATGTTAAATATGTTAACAGATTTTTCTTTAGTAGAGAGTGCTGTAGAAGAGATGAAGCAAATTCCTGAGTTGGCAGAAAAATATCGTATACTTATTAGATACTTTGAAAATAATTTTTATAAAGACGGTAAAAATGTATTTAATACTAAAAAATCTGTTGCAACTGCTTCTACTGAGTTAGATAACTTATTAAGATATCCAGGAGTTAAAAATATTTTATGTAATAGGTCTAATAACCTAGATTATGATAAGATTTTAGCAGATGGAGAAGTAACATTATTATGTACTCGTAGAGGTGATTTAGGAGAGACTGCTCATAAAGCATTTGGATTATTCTTCTTATTGTTGATGCAACAATCAGTGCTTTCTAGACCAGGAAATGACAGTAATCGTATTCCTCATTTCTTGTATATAGATGATTTCCCTACTTATATTTGTAAGGCAACAGAGCCTATTTATACATTATATCGTAAATATAAAGTAGCAACTGTACTAGATTCTCAAAACTTATCTCAATTAAAAGGTGACTTATCAGCAGATGCTAGAGGGGACCATTATAGAGATTTAATACTTGCAAATACAGTTAATAAATTTATATTTGGTAATGCTCTTCCTGAAGATGTTAAATGGTGGGAATCTGCAATGCAAGATAAGAGAGAATGGTCTTGGAAAAGTGATTACAATACAGCTCCAGATAAGCAGGAGTATGATAAAAAATTGGGTGGAATTGAATATAAATGGAAACCAAATTACTCTGCTGGTAAAATAATGGCTTTAAAGGGAAAGCAAGTTATTTATAAAATTAAAGATATAAAAGGAAAGAGTGTTGTTAATAAAGGTAACGTAGATCTTATGGAATCCAAATATAAAGATCCTCAAAAGTTAAAGAATTATGATTTTTCTAAATTTGTTAGTGGTATATCTGATTCAGAAGCTACATCTAGAAATACATTTAAAAATAACAGAGGTCATTATAAAGAGGCAACAGAAAGTAATGATAACTATGATATAGATAGAGAGGTAGACCCTATTCAGATGAATACTTCAGATTCTAAATATTTATTTGATAATGAAGATGCAATTATTGTAAACTTTAAAAAAGACAAGAAATAAGCAATAAAAAATTGGGAGAAATCCCAATTTTTTATTGCTTTATTATTCCTAATATAGTTATTATATTCCCAATAATTTTACTTCAATATTTTCCATTTTGTATTTTTTAGTTTCATCGTCTAGTTTAAACTCTACTAATGTCTTTTCTAATGTTTCTTCATTTTGTCTTAAGTCGGTAGTAAAATATAGCTTTATATTTGAAATTTCTAATCCATTCATCACAATTACTTTAAATGTTTCAGCCATATGTTTTTCATCTTCGCAAATAATTATTAACTGTGGAAGTCCCATATATCCAGAGTCACCTACTTGATAATTTTCATAGAAATCTTTATATAATTTCATTTTATCAACTAGTTTCTTTTCCCAATCGTCTTCTCTACGAATTACTTCAAATACAAACTCAATAAATTTATTATTTTTTGTTAATTTTACACTTCCACCACTTGCTTTAAAAACCTTTCCTGCCATTTTTGCAGTAAATGATGGTTTTGGCATATATGAGTCAAATGCTTTAACTTTTCGTAAATATGCAATCATAGTTTGGTTTCCTGCAAGTCTTTTCTTTATCATACTAACTGGTTTTGTATTATCTGTTGGTTGCCATTTACATTCTATTCCTCTAGAATTTAATAAGTATTTTCCCATTTTCTCTAGGCAGTAAATACGGTAAATTCCCTGTCCTTCTTCTGAATCAAAATAATATCTTGTTAAAATCTTTGTTTTTACTAATTGCTCTAATTTAGTATTTAGTTTTTCCTGTGATCCTATTTTAACACCTTTCCATTGTAACATTTGCAATAACTGTCTTGAAGTTATAAATTCAAATTCATTTACCAATTCCATAATTGTAAAATGAATATCATTAATATGCCCAATATTAATTCTATGAATTATTTGGTTCATAGAAACATATCCATCTTTTCCGTCAAATACTTTAATTTCTCCTTTACGTACTGCAAATGGTGACGTTACAGCCTTTATTTCTTTATCTTCTACCATATTTTCCTCCTTTAATCTTCAATTAGTAGACTAAATATTAATTACACTGATTTATTTATCAGTCATATTACGTTATCGGCACATTGTACCAGTAACTATTTTTCTCATTTTAGCATATAAATATAAATTTGTCTAATATCATTAATTGTCATTCTATATTTGTTATAATATTTTTAATTTTTAGTTATGCATTTTACTTCTTCTTTATTTAGATATCTCCACTCTCCCAATTTTAAATCTTTTACGTCTATCATCCCTATTTTGCTTCTATGAAGTGCTAAAACTTTTCTTCCAATTGCTTCACACATGCGTCTTACTTGTCTGTTCTTGCCCTCATGTATTTTTATTTGTATTCTGGAAATTCCTTTTTCATCATCTGTTTTCATTATTTTAACTTCTGCTGGTTTTGTAATATAGCTTCCTATATCAACTCCATTTTTTAGTTTCTCTATTTCTTCTAAAGTTATTATTCCTTTTAATGTAACTTGATAAGTTTTTGTTATTTCATGTTTTGGATGAGTTACTTCAAAAATAAAGTCGCCGTCATTACTTAAAATTAATGCTCCAGAAGTATACATATCTAGTCTTCCTACTGGTACAACAGACGTTTTAATTTTTTTTCCATTATTTTTTAATAAGTCCATTACGGTTGGCCTATTAAATTGGTCTTTTACTGTTGTAACATATCCAATTGGCTTATTTAGTAATATATATACCTTCTCTATTTTATTAGATACTGCTTTTTCTTCAAATTCTATTTTATCTTTTTCGGGATTTATTTTTGTTCCTAGTTCAGTTATAATATGTCCATTTACCTTTACTTTTCCCTCTAATATTGACTCTTCAGCTTTTCTTCGAGAACAGATTCCCTGATTTGCTAAAAATTTTTGCAATCGTTCTTCCATTAATTTTCCTCTTTCCCTACTGGACTATTTTTTGCCTTTAAATCTTCTAAAATCTTTTCAAAATATTCTGGTAATGGAGCTTCTAAGTGCATTTGCTTTTCAGTTATAGGATGTTTAAAATCTAAGCTTTTCGCATGTAACATTTGTCCTTCTACTCCAAATTCATTCTTTCCATTCGAATATACTAAATCTCCTATAACAGGATATCCTATTTCTGCCATGTGTACTCTAATTTGATGTGTTCTACCAGTTTCGATTTTAACTTCTATATAAGTGTATTTAGAAAATCTATCTAATACTTTGAAATGGGTAATTGCTTCTTTTCCATTTTTAACTACTGCCATTTTTTTTCTATCCTTGGTGCTTCTTCCTATTGGCATTTTTATAGTTGCTTCGTTTTCAGCTATAACTCCTCTTACTAATGCTAGATATGTTTTTTTCACTTGTCTATTTTGAATTTGCTCACTCATAGCCAAGTGTGCTTTGTCATTTTTAGCTATGATAAGTAATCCTGATGTGTCTTTATCTAATCTGTGTACTATGCCAGGTCTTAATTCTCCACCAATACCAGATAGATTTCCTTTACAGTGAGCCATAATTGCATTAACTAAAGTTCCGTCAGGATTTCCTACTGCTGGATGTACCACCATTCCTTTTGCCTTATTTACTACTACAATATCATTATCTTCATAAATAATGTCAAGAGGAATTTCTTGCTCTTTCAAATTGGTTTGTTTTATCTCTGGTATTTGTATTATAATTCTATCTCCATTTCGTACTTGATAAGAAGGCTTTGTTGTTTCACCATTTACTAAAATATTCCCTTCTTCTATTAATTTTTGTATCATCATACGAGATAATTCTTCTTTTTCTGCTATATATTTGTCTAATCTCTGTGTTTGTCCTTCTACAACAAGTTCTTTCAACTTTTTCTCCTTTATTTTTTATTAATTACTTAATCTTTCATAAACTACAAAGCTGTTGTCAGAATATAATTCTTTATAGTTTTCATCTCTTGATAGAAACATATTTAATTTTGTTTTCTTTCCAGTAATAACGTGTGTGATATCATATTCTTCCATTTTGTCTTCATAGTAAGTACTAATGTTAGAAACATTAATATAGTCTGAGAAAATATCTCTTCCTTCCCATTTTCCTTCTTCGTTTTTAGTACCATTAAATTCTGGTGCATATAAGTCTGCTCTAGAGTCGATAAATACAGGTATACCTCTAAAAAGTAGGTAACTTCCGTAATTATACTCATTAAATAACCTAATATTTTCTATATCTAAATTTTGTAATATATAATTAGAGGCTTCTACTGGATAAGAGTTTTCATTTACAAACTGATTTTTTTCTTTTCCTCTGTACATAAAAAAGCTTAGTAATATTACAATTAATAGTGTTAATATTTTTCCAAGAATAGTAGTCATAAATTCTACAACTGCTTTTGTTCCTTTTTTATCATACTTATCAATTAATTGCGCAACTAATTTTGCAAATATAAATCCACAAATAATAGCAAACAATGCAGTTTGCCTACGAGACATAAAGCTTAATAAAGTAAGACCTGCAATCATAAAAAAGTCTCGTAAAGTTGCCTTTGTATCTGTAAAAATTAAAAGCAAAATATATACTGCAAAAGTAATTAGCATAGCTTTATTATTGATTAGTGTTAATGGTTGATGCTCACTAATATTTTGAGTTGTGTTTCCTTGCATTGTTTTTATAAGGTATGTGTATGGAACTGTTCCTAAAGGAGTTATTAATCCTGTAAATATGCAGATAATCATTATTACAATTAACCATTTAACTGCAGGTTCCTTTTTGAAAATTACTTTATATGGATGCTTTCTTCTTTTCATAGTAGCTTCTGAGGCATTTTCTTTTTGTAATTGTAATTTTGCAATTTTCTCTTGTATTTTTCCAATTTTTTCTGGATTTCCTTTTTTTGATATCTTCTTTAATTTTAATTCATTCCATTTAATAATAAACCAATAATATATTTTTGCATCGCATATAACTGCAAGTAGATATTCTGCTACATAAGGTAAGTATAATACAAAATAGAATGGCCATACTGCAACATGTAGATTAGCAAGTAATATTGGAATAATTATTAAGTAAATTGCATACCTTTTCTTTTTTGTTTTTATAAATTGTTCTATAAACAAAATTGTAAGTGCAAATAAAATGTATGTTGTAAGTTGTGCTCTTGCGGTTATAAAGTCTTTTAATAAGTACATTATCACCATAGATATAACTAAACTGACAAGTGGATTTTTGCATAATTTATTTAAAATGTAATAAATAAGTATGCCTAATATCATTGCTAGTATTATTGTGGAAATATACAATGCGCAAAATCCGCCAATTCCTACATTTTCACCTAGCTGATAAATTAAATAGGTTCCTACATCATATGCCCAATGTGGATAGGTATATGGTAAGTCTTCATGCCAAGAGAATGGATCCTGCATGTCAATATTTCCTGTTTCTATAATATGTTTTCCTATTGCAATACTATAATAAGTATCGTTTTGAAAAGTAACTGGTGTTAAAGAAAAGCAAAATATTAAAATGCAAAATATTGCAATAATATGAAATTTAATTTTTGTTTTATTCGTCATTATTGTATCTCTCCCTCAAATGTCAATTTAGTAATTTATAACATCTTATGCTTGTTATTATATCAAACTTGTACTATCTAAGCAAGAAAATTACTTAGATTAATAATTACTTTTTATAAATTCTTATGCTATTTAATACTGTAATTAGTGTAACACCTACATCTGCAAAAACTGCAAGCCATATTGGTGCATACCCTATAATTCCTAAAATGAGAACAATTAATTTTGTAAGTAGTGAAAAAATTATATTAAAATAGATAATTGACATTGCTGATTTTGACGTTTTTATCATACTTGGTATACTAGATATTTGGTTTGTAATTAAAATACTATCTGCTGTATTACTAGCAATTTGAGTTCCCTCTCCCATAGAAATACTAAAATCTGCTGATGCAAGTACAGGACTGTCATTAATTCCGTCTCCTACAAATATTACTTTTCCATTATTTTTTAATTCTTCTACTTTTTCTAGTTTTTGTTGTGGAAGTAGTTGAGAATATACCTCAATTTTTCCTAATTTTTGTGCAATTTTTTCTGCTCTTTTATGCTCATCTCCAGTTAACATTACAACCTTTTTTATTCCTACTTTGTTCAATTTTGATTTTAAATTTTCTAACCCATTTCTAATTTCTTCTTTAAGAACAATATATCCTACTAGTTCTCCGTCTATTGCTAGATAAACTCCGCTATCTTGAAGGTCGTTAGGATAATTAATTTTATTTTTATCTAATAATTTTTTATTTCCGAATAATACTTCTTTTCCTTTAATTACCCCTTTTACCCCATATCCTGCAATTTCCTCTTCATTTGATACTGTTTGTAGCAATTCTTTTTTGTTTAGGCCTTGTTTTTCTATTTCAGTTTCTATACTATTAGCTATTGGATGATTTGATAAATGTTCTAAGCTATATAAATATGAGAAGAATTGTTTTTTAGCTGTTCCATCTATTTGCTTACTATCTTGAGTATTGCTATCATTTATAGAACTTAATATATTTTTGTCATTGTAAATTTTTATATCATCTATTACCATTTTGCCAGTTGTTATTGTTCCTGTTTTATCAAAGCATATAACCTTTGCCTTTGCAAAATCTTCAATATGTTTGGTACCTTTAACCAATAGTCCTTTTTTAGAAAGTACGCCTATACAAGAGAAAAACGCTAATGGTATTGAAATTACTATACTACATGGGCATGCAGCTACTAAAAATACCAACGCTCTTGTGATCCATGTTCTCATATCTAGCCCAAGTATAATAGGTATTATAATAATTGCTAATGCCAAAATCATTATCATTGGTGTATAAATTCTAGAAAATTTAGTAATAAATTTTTCTGTTTTTCCCTTGTTGTTGGTTGCCTCATATACTAAATCAATAATTTGAGATGCAGTAGAATCTTTATATTGGCGTATTACCTCTGCTTCAATACTTCCATTTAAGTTTATATTTCCTGATAAAATTTCTTTACCCGGTTCTATTAATTTTGGTTCACTTTCTCCTGTTAATCTTGATGTATCTAGCTGTGACTTTCCAGATAAGACTTTGCAGTCTACTGGTATCATTTCTCCTGGTTTTATTAAAATTTTATCTCCAACTTGTAATTCTTCTACTGATACTACTTCTAATTCATTCTGACTACCGCTTTTATACCTATTTGCTGTTTCTACCTTCATGTCAACAATGTTTTCAATATGTCTATTTGATTTATTAATTGCCATATCTTCTATAAATTCGCCTAGGCGGAACAATAAAACTACTAGGCAAGCTTCTCTAAAATCCCCTAGAATACATGCTGATATAACTGCAATGGTCATTAATGTGTCTTCTTCAAACTTTAAATGAAAAATATTTTTTATTCCACTTAAAAATAATTCATATCCTGATAATAAAATAGTTATAATATATAATACTATTTTTATAACATTTGGAATAATAGGAATGAATGTAATTAAAAATGTAAATATAGAAATAATATATAAAATAGTTTCTTTTTTATTATTTCCTTCATATTCTTCATTTTCTACCATATTTTTATTTTTTAAATTATCATTTTCATTGCATAAATTGTTACATGCCATATCTATCTCTCCTTACTTTTCTTCTCTCATATGTGCTAAAGCAATTTTGATAATATTTTCAATGTGTTCATCTTTTAAGCTATAAAATACTTGCTTTCCCTCTTTTCTGTATTTTACTAATTTGCTCCCTCTTAATAATTGTAATTGATGTGATACAGCAGATTGATTTAAATTTAGTAACTCACATAAGTCACATACACAAAGCTCTGTATTTAGAAGGTTACAAATAATTCTAAGCCTTGTTTCATCACTAAATAGCTTAAATATTTCAGATAAACTTTGTAATTCTTCTCTCGGAATTTTGTTAACTTCTACTTCATGTATTTTTGCTAAATGTGGGCAATTTTCTTGACATATAAATTCTTCTTGCATAATGTTACCTCCTAATATTAATACTATTTTATAGTATATATGATTACTTGTTCATATATTCATGATATGCTGATTTTTTGTTTTTGTCAATAGTTTTAATATTTTTTTACAGAAAAAAAAGGGTTCCTAATGAACCCTCTTTTTTGTATTTATTATTTTCCCATTTGTTTTGCTACTTCTTCAGCGAAATTTTCTTCTCTTTTTTGTAATCCTTCGCCTTTTTCAAATCTAACAAATCTAATAATTTTTGCTCCTTTAGATTCTACTAGTTTTCCAACTTTTTGGTCTGGATCTTTTACGAAGTCTTGCTCTACTAAGCAAATCTCTCCATAGAATTTACCTATTCTACCTTGTACAATTTTTTCAGCAACTGCTTCTGGTTTTCCCTCATTAACAGCTTGTGCTTTTAAAATTTCCATTTCATGTTCTACTCTATCAGCTGGAACTGCTTCTCTATCTAAATATTCAGGTCTTGCTGCTGCAATTTGCATGCAAACATCCTTTGCAAGTTCAGAGTTTCCACCTTCTAGTTCTACTAAAACACCGATTTTTCCGTCTCCATGAATATAGCTTTCTATTAATCCATTTGTTTCAAATCTTTCAAATCTACGTATTGACATGTTTTCACCAATAGTAGCAATTTTATTTGTTAATACATCTTGTACTGTTTTATCAGGTTCTGCTATAGATGTTTGTGATAATAATTCTTCAACTGTGCTAGGTGCTTTTTCTGCTACTTGCTTTGCAACATCATTAACAAAAGTTCTGAATTCTTCATTTTTAGCGACAAAGTCAGTTTCTGCATTAACTTCTACTACAACACCTACTTTTTGGTTTTCTGTTACATATGTTGTAACTAGTCCTTCAGCTGCGATTCTATCTGATTTTTTAGCGGCTTTTGCAATTCCTCTTTCACGCAAAAGTTCAATTGCTTTTTCCTCGTCGCCATTAGTTTCTGTTAATACTTTTTTGCAGTCCATCATTCCTGCACCTGTTTTTTCTCTTAATTGTTTAACTTGTTCAGCACTAATCATTTAAAACTCCTCCTTAAAATATTAATTGTATTTTTAAAGGATGTACCTTTTTCTCCTTGTGTATAAGGATAAGATACATCCTCTTTTTTATTATTCAGCTACTTCTTCAGTTTTAGCTTTTTTTCTACCTCTTTTTGGTTTTTCTACTTCAACAGTTTCGGTTTCAGTAGCTTCTACTTCTTTAACTGTTTCCTCTTTTTCTGCTTTTGCAGGTTTTTCTTCAACAACTTCTTCAACTGGAGCTGCTTCTTTTTCTTCAACTTCAACTTCAGTTTTAGCTTCAGTTTCAGCTTCAGCTACAACTTCTTCCATATCAGTAGGTTCAGCTACTTGTTCAGTTTCAACAGCTTCTTCTACTGTTTCCATAGATTCGCCTTGTCTTCCTTCTATAACTGCATTTGCCATACAATCTGCAATTAATTTAACTGCACGAATAGCATCGTCGTTTCCAGGGATTGCATAATCTACATCTTCTGGATTGCAGTTAGTATCTATTAAACCAATAACTGGAATTCCTAATTTTCTAGCTTCTAAAATTCCAATTCTTTCTTTTTTAGGATCTACTATGAACATAACTCCTGGTAGTTCTGTCATTTCTTTTATTCCACCAAGGTTCTTTTCTAGTTTTTCCATTTCTTTCTTTAAAAGAATAACTTCTTTTTTAGGTAATACTTCAAATGTGCCATCCTCTTGCATTGTTTGAAGTTCAATTAATCTTCCAATTCTTTTTCTAATTGTTGAGAAGTTTGTTAATGTACCACCTAACCACCTTTGATTAACATAGTACATACCGCATTTTTCTGCAGCTTCTTTAACACAATCTTGTGCTTGTTTTTTTGTTCCTACAAACAAAACTGTTTTTCCAGCTTCTGCTTGTTCTTTTAAGAATGCATATGCTTCGTCTAATTTTTTAGATGTCTTTTGTAGGTCGATGATGTGAATACCATTTCTAGCTTGAAAAATATATTCAGCCATTTTAGGATCCCATCTTCTTGTTTGATGTCCAAAATGAACACCAGCTTCTAGTAATTGTTTCATTGCAACTACTGCCATAATTTA
>CANRPQ010000031.1 GCA_947632525.1 uncultured Clostridia bacterium | reverse complement strand
ACTTTCGTTGGAATGTTTATAAGAAAGAAAGTTGCTGAGTCTAAAATGCAAAGTGCAGAAAATGAAGCAAAAAAAATACTTGAAATGGCAAACATAGAAGCAGAAAATAAGAAAAAAGAAGAAATCTTTAAAGCAAAAGAAGAAATAATGAATGCCAGAAAAGAATTAGACCAAGAGATTAGAGAAAGAAGAGGCGAAGTACAAAATCAAGAAAGAAGATTAATTCAGAAAGAAGAAAATTTAGAAAGAAAGCAAGATAGCATTGAGAAAAAAGAAAAAGACCTAGAAGGAAAATATCAAGAATTAGAAACAAAAAAGAATGAAATTAATGATATCTACAACAAGCAAATGAATGAATTACAAAAAATTTCTGGATTATCTAGAGAGGATGCTAAAAATCAATTACTTGCTGAAGTGGAAAAGCAATTAACAGTTGAAAAGGCAACATTGATTAGAGACATGGAAGCTAAAGTAAAAGAGGAAGCTGATAAAAATGCAAAAGAAGTAATTGGATATGCCATTCAAAAATGTGCAGCAGACCATACTTCTGAAACTACAGTTTCTATTGTAGCTCTTCCAAATGATGACATGAAAGGAAGAATTATTGGTAGAGAAGGTAGAAATATTAAAACATTAGAAACATTAACTGGTATTGATTTAATTATTGATGATACACCAGAAGCTGTTGTTATTTCCGGATTTGACCCATTAAGAAGAGAGGTTGCAAGACTTGCCCTTGAAAAATTAATTGAAGACGGAAGAATTCATCCAGCAAAAATTGAAGAAATGGTAGAAAAGGCCAAAGAGGAAGTTGGGCAAATTATAAAAGAAGAAGGAGAAAGAGCAGTTTTAGAAACAGGAGTTGTTGGATTACATCCAGATCTTGTTAAATTAATTGGAAAATTAAAATATAGAACAAGTTATGGACAAAACGTATTAAATCACTCTATTGAAGTTTCAAATTTAGCAAGAATTATGGCAGAAGAGTTAGGATTAGATTCAACACTTGCAAGACGTGCTGGACTATTACATGATATTGGTAAGGCACTAGATCACGACATGGAAGGTACTCATGTTGAATTAGGTGTTGATGTATTGAAGAAATACAAAGAAAATGAAAATGTTATAAATGCAGTACATGCTCATCATGGAGATACAGAGCCAAAAACAATCGAAGCAGTTCTTGTACAAGCAGCAGATGCAATTTCTGCTTCAAGACCAGGTGCAAGAAGAGAAACATTAGAGGCATATATCAAGAGATTAGAGCAATTAGAAAGTATTGCAGATTCTTTTGAAGGTGTAGATAAATCATTCGCTATCCAAGCTGGTAGAGAAATTAGAATTATAGTAAAACCTGAAAAAGTAGATGACAATCAAATGACTTTAATGGCAAGAGATATTGCTAAAAAGGTTGAGGATGAAATGGAATATCCAGGACAAATTAAAGTAAATGTTGTAAGAGAAACCAGAGTAATTGATTATGCAAAATAATAAGAGCCCTACCCACCAACACAATCAGAGATTGTGGGTGGGTACCCAGGAACCTTGTTGTTTCACAATAAAAATATAGGCTAGTAGCAAAAAAAGCTACTAGCTTATATTTTTATCATTCAACATGGTATTGATAATTTTAAATAGTTATAGTATTATATTAATATATTAGAAAGAAGGCGGGTAAATATGAATATATTAGCAGTAGGAGACATTGTAGGGGAAAATGGACTAGATAAATTAGAACAGGTATTACCTAAAATTAAAGAAGAATATAATGTAGATTTTGTAATAGCAAATAGTGAAAATGTGGCAGGGGGTATGGGTATTACATTAAAAACATTTAATAGACTGTTAAAATTAAATATAAATGTTATAACAATGGGTAATCATACATGGGCTAAGAAAGATATATTTACATTTATAAATAATCCGAAAATATTACGACCAGCCAACTATTCAAAAGGAGTAGAGGGAAAAGGATATTCAATCTATACTTGTAAAAATAAAAAAATAGCTGTAATTGACTTAATAGGTAGAACAGACATGAATGTATTGTCAGAGAATCCTTTTACAGTAGTAGAAGATATCATTAAAGATATTAAAAATAAAGTAGATATGATATTTGTGGATTTTCATGCAGAGGCAACGGCTGAAAAAATAGCTATGAAATATTTCTTAGACGGAAAGGTAACAGGAATATTTGGTACACACACTCATGTTCAAACAGCAGATGAAGAAGTAACAGAAAAGGGAACAGGGTATATCACTGATTTAGGAATGACTGGACCAAAAAAATCTGTTATAGGAATGGAAATAGAAGCATCTATAAAAAGATTTCAAACATCTCTACCTGAAAGGTATAAATTAGCAGAAGGTGAATGTATTTTTAATGGTGTAATTTTCTCAATAAATGACGATAATTGTCGAACAGAGAAAATAACAAGAATATTCATAAAGTAAATGGCAAATATTGTAAAAAAACGCGATGAGATTTTTCCACTTTTTTCCAAAAAAGACTAGACAAAATAATAAAATTATAATATAACTAAGACTGTTCACAAAAACAAAAATAAAATTATAGGAGGCAAAAAAATGGAAGTTTTAAAAATCTCATCAAAATCAAATCCAAATTCAGTAGCAGGAGCAATAGCTGGTTTGGTAAAAGAATCTAGTAAAGCAGAAATGCAAGCAATAGGAGCAGGAGCCCTTAATCAAGCAGTAAAAGCAATTGCTATCGCAAGAGGATTTGTAGCACCATCAGGAGTGGACTTAGTATGTATACCTGCCTTTGCAGAAGTCGAAGTAGAGGGAGAAGATAGAACAGGTATAAAATTAATTGTAGAAAGTAGAAAATAAAATGAATATAATTCATTTTTGAATAGGGGGCACAGAAATATAATAATATTTTTGTGTCCTTTTGTTTGTTATATAGACTAAATGACAAACTAGCAAAAAGTTCTTGAAAAAGTTAACATTTTAGTATATGATTAGAGCACGTGAAAAGGAGATAATAATGAGGGCAAAAAAAACTAAAATAATTTTATGCATAATAGTAGTAGCTGTTTTACTAGGAATTGTTGCATATTTTGTTTATGCTAATAATAATGAGAACAATCAAGAAAACGTAGAAATTAAATATCAAAAAACTAATATGATTACTAATTTTCGATTAGGCATCTCTGATTTTGATAATATGAATCCTCATCTTACAAAAAACAGAGATATAATTCAAATAGATTCTCTTATTTTTGAGCCATTATTAACAATAACTCAAGATTATAAAATTTCTAATTGTTTGGCAAAAGAATGGTCAAAAGTTTCAGATAATGCCTATGTTATTAAATTAAAAGAAAATGTGAAATGGCAAGACGGAAATGATTTTACCGCAAATGATGTTAAATTTACAATAGAAACAATTCAAAAAAATAAAAAATCAATTTATTTAGAAAATGTAAAAGAAATAGAAACAATAGAAGTAGTAGATGAATATACCATTAGATTAGAATTAAAAAATGAAATTCCATTTTTTGAATATCAATTAATCTTTCCGATTTTATCTAAAAAGCAATATGAAAAACAAGATATGACAAAATCTACACAAATTCCATTGGGAACTGGTATGTATAAAATTTCTAAAATAGGAAAAGAAACAATAGAATTAACCCAAAATGATAATTGGCACGAAATTGAAAACGAAAGTGCAAATATAAAGAATATTAGCATATCTATTTTTGAAACTATGGGAGAGGTATATAACAGTTTTCGTTTAGGAAATATTGATTTGGTAAATACAAGTAATGTAAAATACGAGGAATATATTGGAAGTATAGGATACCAAAAAAAGCAATACACAGGTAGAGAATACGACTATTTATCTTTAAACTGCAAAAACGCTATATTGAAAAATATAGAAGTAAGGCAGGCAATTCAAAATATAATTAATAAGGAAAAAATAGTGATTAGTATTTTAGAAAACCATGCTTATGCTTCAAATTTCCCTTTAGACTATGGAAGTTATATATTAGAAAACGTACAATTTTCTAATAATTATAATCTTGAAAAAGCTAGTAACATTTTAAAAGATAATGGCTGGAATTACGAATATGGTATTTGGTCTAAAGAAATTGACGGAAGAACAAGAACTTTAAATTTTAACATTACAGTGAATAAGGAAAATTCTAATAGGGTCAAAGTAGCAAAGGAAATAAAGACACAATTAGAAGAATTTGGAATTCATGTTACAATTAGTGAATTGTCAAATAGTGATTATCAAAAAATTTTAGAGAATCACAACTATGAAATACTATTAACAGGTATGTATAGTGGATATAGCCCTGAATTAAATACTTTATTAGGAACTAATAATTTGGCTAATTACAAAAACGAAGAAATTGATTCTATTTTAAAACAAGTTACAAATATGACATCAGATGACTTAAAAAAAGAAAGCTATCAAAAGATAGTAGATATCTATCAAAAAGAAGTGCCATACATAGGTTTATATCGCAATCAAGTAACACTTGCATATGGGCAAAGTGTTAGAGGAGAAATTACTCCAAATAATTATAATATATTTTATCACTTTAATGAATGGTACAGACAGTAATATTTTACTATGATACTTTTAAATTTTGTGAAGTGAAATGATGTATAAAAATAAATGAAAAGCAAGTAACCATGTAGCAGAACTTACAAAACTGAACGCAAAATCATGTTATAAACTTTAAATAAAAAAATAAATAAAAACGCTTGACAAATAAAAATTATAATATATAATAATAGCAAACAAGCGTTTATGATATAAATATAATACTAAAGAAAACGCAATATTAGCTATAAAAGCAAATGATGCAAATATTATTTGATAATAGAAAAAATAGGAGGAAGAAAAAATGAGTAATGAAAATCCAGAAAAAATGAAAGCATTAGAAGCAGCATTAGGACAAATTGAAAAGCAATTTGGAAAAGGTTCTGTTATGAAATTAGGTGATTTTTCAGCCATGAATGTAGAAGCTATTCCAACAGGAGCTTTAAGTTTAGATGTTGCCTTAGGAATAGGGGGAATTCCTAGAGGAAGAATTATAGAAGTTTTTGGACCAGAATCTTCTGGTAAAACAACATTAGCATTACATTTAATTGCAGAAGCACAAAAAATGGGTGGAGAAGCAGCTTTTATTGATGCAGAACATGCATTAGACCCAGTTTATGCAAAGCATTTAGGCGTTGATATCGACAACCTAATTGTTTCTCAACCAGATACTGGTGAGCAAGCATTAGAAATTGCGGAAGCACTAGTAAGAAGTGGAGCTTTAGATATTATTGTAGTAGACTCTGTTGCTGCATTAGTTCCAAAAGCAGAAATTGACGGAGACATGGGAGATGCACATGTTGGATTACAAGCAAGATTAATGTCACAAGCTTTAAGAAAATTAGCAGGTGTTATTAATAAATCAAAATGTGTTATTGTATTTATAAACCAATTAAGAGAAAAAGTAGGAATAATGTTTGGAAATCCTGAAACCACACCAGGTGGAAGAGCATTAAAATTCTATTCTTCTGTCAGATTAGATATAAGAAGAGTTGAAAGCATTAAGCAAGACGGAGAAGTTATTGGTAACCGTACAAGAGTAAAAGTAGTAAAAAATAAAGTTGCTCCACCATTTAGAGAAGCTGAATTTGATATCATTTATGGTAAAGGTATTTCAAAAGAAGGAAACATTTTAGATATTGCAGTTAATCTAGATATTATTGAAAAAAGTGGTTCTTGGTTTAGCTATAAGGGAGAAAGAATTGGACAAGGTAGAGAAAATGCAAAACAATATTTACTAGATAATCCAGAAATTATGAATGAAGTAGAAAATAAAATTAGAGAAAATTATGCACAAGCATTTGAAAAAAGTCTTGGTGAGGAAGAAGCAGATTCTAAACAAGAAATAGACAAAGAAGAGGAAGAATAAAAATGTCAAAATTAAATAAAAATTCTTCTATAGAAGATATTAGAGCTTACATTGATGACATTATGAAAAAATCTTCAAACAATATATCAAAAAAATCTAATAACATAGATTTAGAAATCAATAATATTGAAGAATTTGACAAATTAAAAACTAAAGTATTAAAGTATATTGTATATAAGAAGAGAACTGAAAAAGAAGTGAGAACTAAGTTCTCTTCTTCTGATGTAGACCAAAACCTACTTGATGATGTTATTGAAAACTTAAAAGAAAATGGATATATTAATGATGAAAACTATATACAAAGAGCAGTTAATGAATTTTTAGCAATTAATACACTTTCATTAAAAGAAATTAGAAACAAGCTATATGCAAAAGGAATTAGCAGTGATATAATAGATACATATTTTTCAATCCATAAAGATGAATTAGAAGAATATGAATTGAACTCTGCTAAAAAGCTAGCAGTAAAAAAACAAAATCAAATGGATAAAGAAGAACTAGAAGCATTTTTATACCGTAAAGGATATTCTAGAGAAAATATTAAACAAGTTTTTGAATGAGGAGAAAAATATAATGCAGAACGTACTAACTTTAGAAACAAATAAATACAAAATAAAAATAGAAAACTTTGAAGGGCCTCTAGATTTATTATGCCATTTAATTGATAAAAACAAAATGGATATTTGTGATATTAAAATCAGTGAAATTACAGACCAATATATTGGATATATAAACCAAATGGAACAAATGAATTTGGAGATTGCAAGTGAATTTTTAATAATGGCATCAACTTTATTGTATTTAAAATCAAAGTCATTATTACCAAAAACTGATAATGGAGATGAAAAGGAACTTACAGAAGAAGAACTTCTAAGAAGAATTATTGAATATAAAAAATATAAAGAAATTACAAAAAAATTAAAAGAATTAAGCGAAGAAAATAGCAAAAGATTTTTTAAATATCCTGAAATTATTGAACTTCCAAAACAAAAATTAGAAGTAAAATACACAAAAGAATTAATACCACAAATTTACAAACAACTTATTGAAATAAATAATCAAAAAGTAAATCAAAACGCAGAAAACATACAAAAAATAGCTATTACTGATACCTACACTGTAGAAAGCAAGGTAAAAGTAATGTTTAAAGAATTATTACATAAAAATAAATTTGTTTTTAATAAATTGTTCTCATCTAGAAAGTGTAATAGGCAAGAAGTGGTTACTGCATTTACAGGTCTATTAGAATTATCTAGAAGAAGTAAAGTAGTAACTGAACAAGAAGAAATTTTTGGTGATATTACTGTAGAAAAAGTAAAAAGAAAAACAGTTTAATAATTGTTTATAAAGTAAAAAAATGGGAAAACTAATACTAAACATTCTATTATAGAAAGGATAGAAAATGGTATTAGTTTTTATTTTTTTAGGAATTATAATTCTAGCATTAACACTTACTGTATTAATATTAGCATCTGACTTTCATATAGAAATAAGAGACTTAGAAATAAATAATATGAAGCAAAAAAAAGCACCAGGATATGCAATAATATTATCTCTTTACTTATTCAACAAAATAAAATGGATTTCCGTTAATTTAAATGACGAAAAATTAAGAAAAGCCTATACAAAAATGCAACTAGAGAAAATAGATTTTAAAAAGTTTGAAAAAGATTTTAAATTAGAAGATTTAAAAATAATTAAAAACATAAAACCCAAAATATCATATCTTAATTTAAATGCAAAAATCGGAACCGAAAATGCATTTACAACTGCATTTATAACTACAGCGATATGTATCGTAATTTCTATATTATTGCCATATATAGCAATAGATTTAAAAGAAGAAAAGTATCAATATAAAATAGAACCTGTATATGTAAATAAAAATATATATAAAATATTATTTAATTGTATAATTCAGGTAAAAATGGTACATATTATAAATGTAATATACATCTTTTTAAAGAAAAGGAGAAGTGATTTAAATGAGCGAACATCCAATAGAAGGTCTTATGGTTACAGCCATGAATAGTATACAGGACATGATAGATGTTAATACTATAATAGGGGAACCAATAGAAACATCAAATAATGTTATTATTATTCCAATTTCAAAAGTAGGATTTGGCTTTGCATCAGGTGGAAGTGAATTTAAAGGAGAAACAATTGACGAATACACTAAAAAGGATAAAGAAGAAGCAATACAATACAGATTACCATTTGGAGGAGGAAGTGGAGCAGGAGTATCCATTTCACCAGTAGCATTTTTAGTTGTGCAACAAAATACAGTTAAGTTATTACCTGTAGAGCATGGGTCATGTGTAGACAGATTATTAGATTACGTACCAGATTTAATGGAAAAACTAAATAATTATTTAAACAAAAGCATGCAAAATAAAAAAGAAGAAAGAAAAGAAGAATTAAAAAGTCAAGAAAAAGCAAGAAAAGATTTAAGAGAAACTTTAGAAAATATTTCAGATACACAACCTACTAATGTAACAACAAAAACAAGACCAAGACGTAGTAAAATTCCAAAAACAGAGCCAGTTACCTATGAATATGAATATAATGAAGTAGAAGATTATGATGAACAAGACTATGATGAATAAGGCGGCTTAAAAAATATCTGATATCTTCAAAGAAGATTTTTAACAAAAGAACTGTTTAAGCAAAAAGATGCTGTATATATCATTTGAAGTGAAACGAGGTATAGGGAATGCCTTAAAGGCAAGGGACCATGTAGCGGGAGCGCCCGAAGTGGAACGGAAAATGATATATATAGCATCTTTTAGGTCATAACTTTTCAATTGAAAATATTAGGTCAGATGTTTTTTTGTAAGATTATTGCCAATTATAAAATGTAGTAGTATAATTTTATTAGTCATATTAGAGAAAGGAAAAAACATATGCAATATGTTGAAGGAACCAAAGAATTGGGATTACCAGAGATATATAGGTTTGGTATAGAGTTAGAAGCATTTAATGTAAACACGGGATTAAATGCAAAAAGTTTGTACCATTCACCAGAAAGCAAGCAATTTCTAAAAAAACATAGATGGAAAACAACTAATTTTCTTACTGAAAGCCTAAATGGACAAGGTGGTGCTGAAATAGTTTCTCCAATATTATATGATACTCAAGAAGATTGGAAAAACTTACAAGAAACTTGCGAACATATGAAAAAATATCCTGGAAAACACGGAGAAAAGGTAGTCACGGATGAAAAATGTGGATGTCATATTCATCTTGATGTTAGAGCATTAAGAGGAAATACTGAAGAAGAGTCAAAAGAAATCATGACAAACTTTTTAAAATTATGGGCTGAATCTGAGGAATTAATGTACAAAATGTGTAATGACGTGGGTGATTCAATAAGACCAGGAACATTTGATGTACAAGGAAAAGAAATACATAAACTTTCTTGTAAAATAGGTGGCATTAAAGGAATGGCAATACCAACTGGAAAAAAGATACATAAAGCAATTGAAAAAGGAAATTTAAAAGTATCATACAAAAAGTTTGGAAGATTAAAAAGAGTTTTATCAAAGTTAAAGCTAAATAATGCAAGATATTCTGGTCTTAATTTAACAAACATAGGAAATCCTGAAAAAGATACTGTAGAATTTAGAATAGCAAATGGAACATTAAATCCAGAAACAATTAAGCAAAATATTTATTTGTATGCTTCTTTAATAGAAACAGCTAGAAATATAACACTAAATCCAGAACAATTAGGAAATAAAGTAGAAGAATTTTTTAGAACTGACGTAGATGAACAAACAAAAGCAGATAATTTTTTAAAATTATTATTTGAAGATAAGCAAGACCAAGATATTTACAAAAAAAGATGGGAATCAGTAAAAGATGCACAAGTGTTTAAAGAAAATGAAGAAAGAGGATTTGCTCCTAACAGATTCAAAAGAGATGAATTTAGACAAATTGCTAGAAGGACTTCTGCCACAATGGTAAAAGAAGCATTTTCTAAAATAAGAGAAATGGTCAACACTAAAACAAAAGATAATATTGTAAAACCACAATTAGAAAGTGAGAGATAAAAGTGGATGTAAAATATCAAAATGCATTATCAGAAGTATATGAGATACTGAAGAATACAGATGAAGAATTACTATCTAAAATACCAAAATCTATTAAAAAGTTTATTGAAGAAAATAAAAATGAACAATATAATGTAAATATAGATAGCAAAAAATCTTTATATGAACAAATAATTTTACCTGAAACGCAAGCTATTTTGTCACTTATTTATCGAAGCTATTGGGCAACAGATGAAGAAAAAAAAGAGTTTGCAGAAAAAGATGCTATTGAATTAAAACAAGAAAAAGATAAATATGATAATGACATATTTAAAAATAAAAAATTAAATAATAAGCAAAATATAGAAAACCAAATGCCAAATAAAATAACAGATTTGATATTGGTACGAAAAGAAAAATGGTATCAAAAAGTTTGGAAAAAAATATGTGGAATATTTAAGAAATAAAAATTATTTATCATATTATATATGAAAAGAAAAGGAATCAGTTTTTATTATTGATTCCTTTTTTTTACAACAAGGTTAATTTTTCTTTGACCGTGCATTTGCAAAGCAAATATATTATTTTGCCTTATTTTCTAAGTAAACTAAACCATTTTAAATAAATTGATTCAATCATATTAAATGCAGTATTTTTAGCCACATTATTTTGTGCTACTATATTTACTTTCGCAACCTCTTCACCATTTAATGAATAAGTAACAGAACCAACACATTGACCTTCTAAAACTGGTGCTTGAATAGTTTCAGGAAGTTCTAATTGTTGCTCAATATCTTTATCAGAACCCTTTTTTATTAAAACTCCACTATCAGATTCAAAAACACAATTTACAGTTTGTTCTGTACCCTTATTAACAGAAACAGACCTAACAATATCATTTTTATTTGCTAATTTTTTATACTCAAAATTATTAAATCCATAATCTAAAAGTTTTTGTGCCTCTGCGAAACGAACCTTACTACTAGGAGCCTTCATAATTACGCCAATTAAAGATAAATCATTACGTGTGGCACTAGCAGATAAGTTGTATAAAGCAACAGAGGTAGAGCCTGTTTTTAATCCAGTTATACCCTTATAATTTCTAATCAATTTATTAGTATTTACCAAAGAAGATTTACCGTCTCTTAAGCTATCCATATAAATAGTTGTATACTTAGTAATATCAGGGTGTTTATTTAGTAACTCTCTAGACATTAAAGCAATATCATAACTAGAAGTTACATGACCGTCCTCATCAATACCATGACAATTTTTAAAACAAGTATCATTCATACCCAATTCTTTAGCTTTTTCATTCATTTGTTCAACAAAAGCCTCTTGTGACCCCGCTAAATATTCTGCCATTGCAACAGTACAATCATTTGCAGAAACTATACAAATTGCTTTTAACATCTCGTCAACTGTTAATTCTTCTCTAACATCTAACCATATTTGAGAACCACCCATACCAGCTGCATTTTCAGTACAAGGAATTTTATCAGTATAAGATAATCTGCCAGAATCTATTGCTTCCATAATTAATAAAATACTCATAACTTTGGTAACACTAGCAGGTCTTAACTGCTCATGCATATTTTGCTCATACAAAACCTGCCCAGAATGTTGTTCAATTAAAACAGCAGAACCACAATCTAAATTTAAATTAGAAGTACTATTTTCTGTTGTAGAAGCAGAAGTTTGTGAAACAGCGGAAGACCATGTATAGACACTATCTTCAGCAAAACACATTGTAGGCAGTAAAAATGAACAAAGTAATATAGTTAATAACAT
>CANRPQ010000030.1 GCA_947632525.1 uncultured Clostridia bacterium | reverse complement strand
ATCTTTTTCCGTTCCACTTCGGACGCTCCGCTACAGGGTCCCTTGCCCTTCGGGCATTCCCTATACCTCGTTCCACTACAAAATGATATATACAACATTTTGGTACAGATAATAAGAAAAAAATTAAAAATGTAAAGAAAGACTAGATTTTTCAAAAAAATTGGGATAAGATAGAGAAAATAAAACAAATAAATAAATTTATGAAAATATAGAACGATATATTAATTCTAAAATTGATAAACTAATAATTAAATAATAATATAAAAAGGAAGTTGATATTATATGAAAATTGGACTTAGCTTAGCAGGTGGCGGGGTTAAAGGCGCTGCTCATATAGGAGCCATTAAAGCATTAAAAGAAAATAATATTGAAATTTCAAAAGTAGCAGGTACAAGCATTGGAAGTATTGTAGCCTCTTTATATGCAATGGAATATACACCTGAAGAAATGTTGAAACTATTTAAATATTTTGCAAAAGGAATGTTAAAAACAGATCCAAAATATCTAATGTACAATATTAAATCAACTAAAAGTATATTAGGAAGCGGGGCAATTTCAGGACAAGCAATAGAAGATGCAGTGCAAGAATGTGCTAGATTAAAAGGAATTACAAACATAAAAGATATAAAAATGCCTATTGCTATTCCAACTGTAGATATAAAGACTGGTAAAAAAATTGTATTCACAAACCGTGAATTAGATGAAACAAAATATATAGTAGAATCTAATGATAAAAAAGCTAGTAAATCAAATAAAGAATACATAGTAGTTTCAAATGATAAAAATGAAGGATATATAAATGATATTGAAATTGGAAAAGCAGTAAGGGCAAGTTGCAGTTATCCTGGAGTTTTTGCTCCATTTGACTACAAGGAATATCGATTTGTAGACGGTGGTATACTTGATAATGTTCCAACAAATGAGGTAAAAAAATTAGATGTAGATAAAGTTCTTACAATTAAATTCCCACCAAAGGAATTAGAAAATCCAAGAACTGCAATAAATGTACTTTTAAGATGTATGGATATCATATTTAATGAAAGAGATTCAAGAACAATTGAGGGAAGTGACTATATTTTAAATTTGGATGTTAACTCCTCAAGTACATTTGATATAAAGAAAATAGATTTATGCTATGAAACAGGATACATAAGAACAATTCAAGAAATAAATAAAATAAAAAAGGCATTAATGTAAAATTATATTATAGAAGATACTTTAAATTATACAGATTCTCTCATTACATTCACCTTTTATGGAAAGAAAACATAATATATAGCAAAAATAACTTACCTATATATTATGGTTAAGAAAAAGAAAGGGTGAAATAAAGAAATGTCTAGTTACATAATAGAAGGCGGAAGAAAGTTAGAAGGAGAAGTTACTGTATCAGGGTCAAAAAATGCATCTTTACCAATTATAGCAGCATCAATTCTTAACAAAGGAACAACAAAACTATACGATATACCAAATATTCAAGATACTAGAATAACTTTAGAAATTTTAAAATATTTAGGTTGCAAGGTAAAGAAGAGTCATGGAAAAATAGAAATCAATAGTAAAAATGTTACAAAAAAAGAAATACCAGAACATTTAATGAGCCAAATGCGTTCTACTGTTGTTTTAGCAGGTGCTATATTAGGAAGATTTAAAGAAGCAAGGTTTTCATATCCAGGTGGATGTGATATTGGAGCAAGACCGATAGACCTACATTTAAGTGCTTTTAAAAAATTAGGAATAAATATTATCGAAGACTCTGGATTTATTACATGTAAATGTGATAAAATAGTGGGAGCAAATATAGACTTAGATTTTCCAAGTGTGGGTGCAACAGAAAATATTATACTTGCTTCTGTATATGCAGAAGGGGTAACTACAATCACAAATGCTGCTATGGAGCCAGAAATTGTTGATTTAGCTAAGTGCCTAAATAAAATGGGAGCAAAAATAGAAGGTGCAGGAACAAATATTATCAAAATAACAGGCGCTAATAAGTTAAAAGATATTAACTATACTGTAATGCAAGATAGAATCGAAGCAGGAACATTGCTTTGCGCAGGAGCAATTACAGGTGGAAATATTATTTTAAATTATAAAACACCAGAGCATATTACACCAATTTTAAATAAATTAGAAGAATCTGGATGTAAAATAAAAATAGAGAAAGACAAAGTATATTTACAAGCACCTAAAAAATTAAAAGCAGTAGATATTAAAACTATGCCATACCCAGGTTTTCCAACAGATATGCAATCAGTATTTGCAAGCACATTAACACTTGCAAAAGGAACTTCTATGATTATAGAAAATATATTTGAAAACAGATATCGCTATGCCGCAGAATTAAAGAAAATGGGTGCTAAAATTACTATAGAAGGAAAAACAGCTGTTATAAAAGGTGTAAGAAAATTATCTGGTGCAAAAGTTAAAAGTACAGATTTAAGAGGTGGAGCTTGCCTTGTGCTAGCTGGTTTAGTAGCAAGAGGAACTACCACAGTGACAAATATAGAATACATTTTAAGAGGATATGAAAAATTAGACGAAAAACTAACAAACTTAGGGGCTAAAATTTATATAGATGAGGAAAACTAAAAATTAATAATATAAAAAATAAAATGGAAGGGAAGAAAAATCTATGAAAAAAACAAGAGAAAAAAGTAAAGATACAAAAGAAAAAAAACTATTAGATTTAGATAATGAAATCATTATTGGTATAAAAACTCTTCCTAAACAAGAAGATTCAAAAACAAAAAAGAACAAAAAAGAAAAATCTAAAAAAGTAACTAAAAAAAGTACAACAAAAAGAAAACAAAATAAAAAAAATAATTCAAAGAAAAAAACATCTTCAAATAGTAAAAATAAAAATAATCAAAAAGACGAATTTGAGCTAAACCTTGGAATTGAAGATGAAACAATAAAAAGAAAAAATAAAAAAACAAAAATTAAAAGAAAAACAGCAGAACAACAAGAAATTGAAAAGAAAAAGAGAAAGCATATCTTCAGAATAATTAAGTGGACAAGCTTAGTCGTATTATTAATCGGAGGCTGCATATATTTTTTACTTTCTCCATATTTTAACATAAAAGAAATTACTACAAGTGGAAACGAAAAGTTAACTAATGAAGAGCTTATTAGTTTATCAGGAATACAGCTAGAGCAAAATATGTTTAAAATTTCAGATAGAAAAGTAAAAGAAGCTATAAAAAGTAATGCATACATAGAAAGTATAAATATTAAAAGAAAATTACCAAGTGGCATAGAATTGCAAGTTGTTGAAAGAAAACCGGCATATATGATAACACTAGGAAATGCTTATGTTTATATAAATAAACAAGGATATTTATTAGAGATCTCTAAAGAAGCATTAAAACTTCCTATTATCACAGGAATTTCAACTTCTGAAAATCAAATTCAAGAGGGAGAACGTCTATGCACAGAAGACCTAGAAAGACTAAATTCAGTTATTCAAATTATGGATTCTGCTAATAATAATGAAATAGGAAATTTAGTAAATAAAATTAATATTTCAAACAAACAAGATTATGTTCTAGAAATGAAATCTGAAAAGAAAACAGCTCACATAGGAGATACATCTAATCTTAGCACGAAAATGCTATATATTAAATCAGTATTAGAAAATGAAAAGAAAAAAGAAGGTGACATTTTTGTTAACACTGATTTAAATACTAAAGGTGCAATATTTAGAGAAAAAGTATAGAAGGAAAGGAGTTTCGTATAATCTTATATTGTTGATTATACGAGAAGTTAACATGAAAAAGAAACAAATTGCTATTACTTTAGGAATTATGTGTTTTATATTAACAATAGCTATTTCTATTCAATTAAAAACAGTTAAAAACAGCAATTCCACAGTATCTGTTTCATTAACAGATGATAAATTAAGAGATGAAGTATTAAGGTGGAAAGAAAAATATGATTATGCATATGAACAACTAACTGAATCAGAAAAGGAACTTACAAGTGTAAGGCAAGATGCAACACAGAATGATATAACCGATAATTCTAAGCAAGAGCAAATCAACCAAAACAATATGCTATTAGGAAATGTTAAAGTAGAAGGTCCAGGCTTACAAATTACTTTAGCAGATAACAATGTTGCAGCTACAACCTCAATTGACCCAAGTTCTGTATTGGTACATTATGATGATATATTACAAGTAGTGAATGCTTTAAATAATGCAGGTGCAGAGGCCATATCTATAAATGAAACAAGAGTAATTACTACTACTTCTATTACCTGTGAGGGAAATGTAATTAAAGTAAACGGAGAAAAAATCAGTTCACCATTTGTTATTAAAGCTATTGGCTCACAAGGAAGACTCTATGGATCACTAACAATGGCAGGGGGATATTTAGATATATTACAAAGCTATGGTGTTATAGTAGAAACAAAACAAGTAGATAACATAACCATAGAAAAATATAATGGTATTATTAACTACAAATATGTAAAAAACAATTAACACGGATATTAATCATTAGGTTATCTAATTTTAAAATATAAAATAGAGGTGAAAAATAATTTGGAAAAAGAAAAGAAAAATAAAATAATTATGGCAGTCATCATTAGCTTAGTATGTATTATTCTATTTGCAATAATGTTTATGCAATTTAAAACAATAGAGGAAACAGATATTACAGCTATAGAAAACATGAGAGAGTCAGAATTAAGAACCGCTATTTCCGAATGGAAGGGAAAATATGAAGACACACAAAAACAGCTAGAAGCAAATTATAAATCTATTCAAGATTATAAAGAAAAAATAGAAAAAAATGAGGAAACATCAGAGTTAATAGATAAGGACCTAGAAGAATCAAACATGCTACTAGGAAAAACAGATGTAACAGGAGAAGGTGTTATTATTACATTAACAAGTACGGAAGAGCATCCTGTCACATATTATCATTTAATAGAATTAGTAAATGAACTAAGATATGCAGGTGCAGAAGCAATTTCAATAAATGATGCTCGTGTAGTAATGACAGAAATTGTAGACGTTCAAGGAAGAATATCTGTTAGTGGACAAAGACTTGCATCACCTTATGTCGTAAAAGCAATAGGAAATCAAACATATTTGTCTAGTACATTAAGTCTAAAGGACAGTGGATTTATGGATAGGCATCAAGCAAGTGGAATGAATGTAAAATTAGAAACAAGTAAAAATATAAAAATTTTAAAATATAATGGTGAGTTAAAAGCAAAATATATGAAGGAGGTTAAAGAATAATGATTTTAATTGCAATTGTAATAGGATGTATTTTAGGAGCTGTAATTGGAATTTACACACCAATGGTTCCATATACCTACTCTGGATATTTAGCAATTGCTATCATTGCAGCATTAGATTCTGTATTTGGTGGTATTTCAGCTACCTTAAAAAAACAATTTGACTTAAAAATATTTGTATCTGGTTTTTTTGGGAATGCTATTCTTTCTATACTACTTACATATTTAGGCCAAAAACTAAATGTAGATATATATTTAGCCGCAATTGTAGTATTTGTAGGTAGAATGTTTAATAATTTAGCTATTATTAGAAGATATTATATAGAAAAATGGACAAATAATAAAAAAAATAAGGAGCAACAAAACTTAAATAAAAACGATTAAATTCGATCATAAAACCTAATGTTTCAAAAATATTACAAAAATATTACAAAATTATTACAAACCTATTGACTTTTTTTTCAAAATGTAATATTCTTTACACTGAAGTTAGCAGATACAAAAAACATAACAAAAAATTGATAAAAATAAGTAAAATACGGATGACAAACAATTTAAGTAAAGCGAAAATGGAGGAATGAGTTTTGGCAATCGGAGATATAATTGTAGGAATTGACGTTGGAACCTCAAAAGTTAGTTTAGTAATAGGAGAAGTCAATAATTTTAACCAAATTGAAGTCATTTGTACAGCAAATCATAGATGCAATGGAATTCAAAGAGGCAAAATTATAGATGAAAATGAAATTGCTTCTTGCATTAGTAAATTAATTAAAGAGGCAGAAACAGATGCTAATTTAAGAATTAACTCAGCTTATGTAACTATTCCAGGAAAATACATTACTATAGTGCAAAATAGTATTCTAAAAGAGGCAAAGGACAAATACGCAGGTATTTCTGCTAAAGATGTAACATCAGCCATTATACAAGCAAAAGACATAGACATTCCAGAAGGAAAACAAATTATAGACATTGTAGAAAATCAATTTATTTTAGATAATGGAAAAGTAGTAGCAGATCCTATTGGAAGTTTAAGTGGAAGTTTTACTTTAAAAGCACAAGTTATTCTAGCAGATAGAGAATATATTAGACAACTTGTTTATATTTTCAAAAAAGCCAATTTAGAAATTGATGGTATAGTACCAGTTACATTAGCTCAAAGAAGTTTAGCATTAGATACTAATGAATTAAACGACAATGTTATGCTATTAGATATTGGAGCAGGAAATACAGATATTGGTGTATTTGAAGGTCCAAACTTTGTTTATACTAATACTATTCCATTAGGCGGAGATACAATAACCAGAGACATTGCAATAGTATTAAATATTTCGGAAGAAGAAGCTGATAAACTAAAAAAACAATATGGACTAGCTCTAAAATCATTTATAGACAATGATAATGAAATTTTACTTACTACATATAAAGAAGATGAAGGCAAAAAGATTATTAAAAGTTCAGAGTTAATTGAAATTATTGAAGCAAGAGTTGAAGAAATTTTCTCTTTAGTAAATAAAGATATTACTACACAAGGAATTAAATCTAGAATTAATAATGTAATTCTAACAGGACAAGGAATTACAACAATAAATAAAAGTGATGTAGCAGGAAAAATTGCATTAAACATTCCAGTAAAAATTGCAACAGGTAGATTAATTAGTGTAGTAAGGCCAGAATACAGAACAGTTTATGGATTAGTAAGATATATTGCATCTAGACCATTTGCAAAAGAAGTAGGAAGTAAAATTGATAATAATTTAGACAATAATTTTTTAGTAACAGTATGGGAAAGAATCAAAGAATTTTTCTACTCATAAAATATGATTTTAATTTTGCTTAAAGCTTAAAAAAGCTTTAACTAACTAAATAAAGGTAACAAATACCGTAAAAAAATTAGGAGGAATGAACTTTATGATTATGGATAATAATATTGATGAAAACACAATGTTAGACGGAACAGCCACTATCAAAGTAATTGGTGTAGGTGGAGCAGGAAACAATGCTGTAAACAGAATGGTAGAGTCAGGAATTAAAAATGTAGAATTTATTGCAGTAAATACTGATAGACAAGCACTTTTACTTTCTAAAGCAGCAACTAAGATACAAATAGGAGAAAAAATAACAAGAGGTTTAGGAGCTGGAGCTAACCCAGATATTGGAGCTCAAGCAGCAGAAGAAAGTAAAACAGAAATAGCAGAAGCATTACGCGGAGCAGATATGGTATTTGTTACAGCCGGAATGGGTGGAGGAACAGGTACTGGTGCAGCTCCAATTGTAGCAGCTTGCGCAAAAGAAATGGGAATATTAACAATTGGTGTTGTTACAAAACCATTTACATTTGAAGGTAAGAAAAGATTATCACAAGCTGAACGTGGAATTGAAAGCTTAAAAGGAAAAGTTGATACCTTAGTAGTTATTCCAAACGATAAACTATTACAAATTGTTGACCGCAAAACATATATTGTTGAATCATTTAAAATGGCAGACGATGTTTTAAGACAAGGTGTACAAGGTATTTCAGACTTAATAGCAATTCCAGGATTAGTTAACCTAGACTTTGCAGATGTTAAAACAATAATGCTAAATACAGGTATGGCACACATGGGTATTGGTAGAGCTTCAGGAGAAAACAGAGCAGAAGATGCTGCAAAACAAGCTATTCAAAGTCCATTACTTGAAACTTCTATTGAAGGAGCAAGAGGTGTTATTATTAACATTACAGGTGGTAACAACTTAGGATTACACGAAGTTAACACTGCTGCTGAACTTGTTCAACGTAGTGTTGACCCAGAAGCAAATATTATCTTTGGTGCAGTTATCGATGAAAGTTTAGATGAAGATATTGTAATCACAGTTATTGCTACTGGTTTTGAAAAAGAAGAAGGACCATTATCTGGAACTATTCCAGTAGGAGATATTATAGATAAAGCATGGGATAAAAAATTAAATTCTATTCCAACTGCAACAGATGATAGTAGTTCTACAGATAAATTAGAAATTCCAACATTCTTAAGAGATAAACAAAGACTTAAATAAGAAAAGTAATTTCGTTACATGTGCATTTCATTTTGCAAAGATGCGCATCTAAAGAAAACTTAATCTTGTTAAATATTAAAAATATAAAAAATGCAAACTATGTAAATAGTTTGCATTTTTTGTCTCTTTTTTTAACATAATGTAGATAATTTCTTTTTTTTACATCCATAAAGCGACAGACTTTTCATTTTCAAAAGTATATACTATAGAAGATTTATCAATTAATTTATTAAATATATCTATAATAACGTTTGCCCTTACTGGACGTTGCTCTTCCGGTTGTGCACAAATGGTGTATATATCATTTTGAAGTGGAACGAGGTATAGGGAATGCCTGAAAGGCAAGGGACCCTGTAGCGGAGCGTCCGAAGTGAAACGTAAAAAGATATATACACCATTTGGCACGAATATAAGAAGACAACGACAGGCGTTCGCTACGCTCACCTTGCGCGGGCTGCACTTTTATTATAGATATATTTAATAAAAGAATGAGGAAAAAGAAATGACAGTTTATTTAGATATAGTGTTATTAGAAAACCTATGTATGAATTACATCATTCTATTTGCTACTGGATATTTAATGAAAATCAAAATGAAACAACTAAGATTAGCTACTTCTAGTTTATTAGGGGGAATCTATGCTGTAGTTGCATATTTAGAAATTTTACCTATTTACTCTAACTTTACTATGAAAATACTACTATCTATTTTAATGGTATATATTGCATATCATCCAAAAAATATTAAAAATTTATGCAAACAACTAGTTATCTTTTATTTAACATCATTTGCATTTGGCGGATGCGCCTTTGCATTATTATATTTTATAAAACCACAAAATATTTTAATGAGAAATGGTGTATATGTAGGAACATATCCAATAAAAATTGCATTATTAGGAGGAATTATAGGATTTATAATTATATATATTGCTTTTAAGATTGTCAAAACAAAACTTCGAAAAAAAGACATAATTTATACAATAACAATCGAAATAGAAGGAAAAACGCTAGAAGTAAAAGCAATGCTTGATACAGGAAATATGCTAAAAGACCCAATTTCAGGAATGTCAGTTATTGTGGTAGAAAAAAGCAAACTATACTCGCTATTACCAAATAAATTATTGGATAATATAGAAAAAATAATAGGAGGTGAAGGAGAAAGTTTATTAGAACAAATAGAAGAAAAGGAATATTTAGCTAGATTTAGAATAATACCTTTTTCTTCTGTTGGAAAGCAAAATGGACTCATGCTAGGCTTTAAAGCTGATAAAGTAGCAATAAAAAAAGAAGACGAAATTCAATTTTCAAATAGTGTAGTTATTGGAATCTACAACCAAACTTTAAGCAAAAACAAAAGTTATTCTGCTTTAATTGGATTGGACTTGTTAGAAGAAAGGAGTGAAAATTATGAATCTATTGCAGATACTAAAAGACAGTATTAATACACTATATGTTAGATATATTGGAAATGATGAAGTAGAAAATCTTCCACTTTATTATATAGGGGGTAGTCAAACTTTACCACCACCATTAACAAATGAAGAAGAAAATGAAATTTTAGAAAAATTATCACAAGGTGATGAAAGTGTTAGGCAAACTCTAGTAGAAAGAAACTTAAGATTAGTAGTATATATAGCTAAAAAATTTGAGAATACTGGAGTGGGCATAGAAGACTTAATTTCTATTGGAACAATAGGACTTATGAAAGCAATTAACACATTTAACACTGATAAAAAAATAAAACTGGCTACATATGCTTCAAGATGTATAGAAAATGAAATATTAATGTTCTTAAGAAGAAGTAATAGAATAAAAGGAGAAGTTTCCATAGATGAACCATTAAATCAAGACGGAGATGGAAACGAACTACTATTATCAGATATTTTAGGCACAGACCCTGATATTACATCAAGAAGAATTGAAGATGAAGTAGACAAAAGTTTATTACGAGACTCTATTGAAAAACTAAGTAATAGAGAACGAAATATAATGGAACTTCGCTTTGGATTTATAAGTCGGTAGAGAAAAAACACAAAAAGAAGTAGCAGATATGCTACGGTATTTCACAAAGTTACATATCGCGTTTAGAAAAGAAAATTATTAGCAAGATGAAAAAGGATATTATGAGTAAAACAGGATAAGTACATGTTTAAATTTGTTGAAAAACGTCATACGATAAAAGAATAACAAAAACTCCTTTTGGAAATAATGAGAATATAAATTATTTCTAAAAGGAGTTTTTCTAATGAACAAAGTTGAGATATCTGGAGTAAATACAGCTAAACTGCCACTATTAACACCAGAAGAAAAAACAATACTTATGAAAAAGATAAAACAAGGTGATGAAAATGCAAGGCAAGAGTTCATTAATGGAAACTTAAGATTAGTACTTAGTATAATTAGACGATTTTGGGGAAGAGGAGAAAATTCAGATGACTTATTCCAAGTAGGATGTATTGGATTAATAAAAGCTATAGACAACTTTGACATCTCACAAAATGTTCAATTTTCAACCTATGCAGTTCCAATGATTATAGGTGAAATTAGAAGATATTTACGAGATAATAATTCTATAAGAGTTAGCAGGTCTGTAAGAGATTTGGCATATAAAGCACTAGGAATAAAAGAAAGAATATATAATGAACAACAAAGAGAAGCAACCATGGCAGAAATAGCAAATGAGCTAGGAGTAAGTAAAGAAGATGTAATTATGAGTTTAGATGCTATACAAGAACCAGTATCTCTACAAGAACCAGCATATAGTGAAAATACAGAAAATATTTATTTAATGGATCAGATAGGAGACAAAAAAAATACAGATGAGTTATGGACACAAAATTTAACAATATCAGAAGCAATGAAAAGACTAAATGAAAAAGAAAAAATGATTATCAATAAGCGATTCTTTGAAGGGAGAACACAAGTAGAAGTTGCAGAAGAGATTGGCATCTCACAAGCACAAGTATCAAGACTAGAAAGATTAGCAATAGGCCATATAAAAAGGAATTTTAAATAATAAGTTTAAATTTATTTACAATGATATATTTTATGATATTTTATTGTTATTAATCATCCACAGGTAGTGAAACTAATACCAAAGTAAATTAAATTTCACAGATAATTTTAAATTAAAAGAAAGTTGCATAGAAAAGTGCAACTTTTTAAAATTTATACATATAATAGAAGGAAATCTGTTATATGGAGGAATATCATGGGACAAAAAGGAATGGATTTTAAGCACAAAGAAGTAATTAATATAAAAGACGGGAAAAGATTAGGCTTTGTTCAAGATGTTTGTGCAGATTTAGAAAGCGGCACAATCACCTCTATAATTGTGCCAGGAAGTAATAGATTTCTAAGTATGATATCATCCAGTAATGACATTGTTATTAGTTGGGAAAAGATAAAATGCATAGGAGAAGATGTAATATTAGTAGATATATAAAGCATTTAATAGATATGTATTAATATAATAGTTGGAAAAAATTACTAGCAAAAAATAGTTGATTTACATAACAAAAAGTGTTATTATAATTAAAGAGCAAACATATCATAAATTAACTTAAAAATTTAAAAAAATCGACAATAAAAGTATTGACTTTATGAAAACAATATGATATGATAGTTAAAGTACGAAATCATAAGAGAAAATACTATAATTTGTAAAATATAAATTAGTGAAGAGAATTACATTATTTATCAAACGGCAATGGCTAATTTATTTATTTTTGCTAAAATTTATTTTAGCAAAAACAAGGTTAAGCTTGCTTGATCTGTACAATTGCGAATCAATTTGTACATAAGTTGCTTTCCTTATTTTTTTCACTTTAAAAAAGTAAAAAAATAAATTTAAATGTGTTGACTTTTAAAAAAGAAAGTAGTACAATAATATGCGTTCCATATTTATGGAATGAAAGTACATTGAAAAGTAAACAATAAACCTTTGAGAAAACCAAATAATAAAGGAAGATAGAGAAAACTATCTATAAA
>CANRPQ010000029.1 GCA_947632525.1 uncultured Clostridia bacterium | reverse complement strand
ATCTTTCTTATTTATTTTTATTTGCATAGATATAAATATTTGAATTATGGATAATGCTAATACATATATAGCAATCTTAGTAAATGAATACAATTCTATTGTAGAGCCTAAAACAATTGGTGCAATAATATTAACTATGGTACTAAAAATTTTTTTAGTTGCTATATAACTTTTTCTATTACTATTATTTGTTATATCTACAAATATCATCTCGTGTGTTGACCAATATAATGTTTCTGATATACCACAAAAAATTGCAACTACTATAAAAACTTCTGTTAATTTATTACCAAATATTACTATAAATAGTATAAATATTGCCCTTATAATTATTCCAATAGATAAAATTTTTGTCTTACTATATTTTTCGTTTTTAATAAATTTCCCTATTAATATGGAACCAACTGCATGTATTACATAGATTATCATATAATATACTGATACTTGAGTAATATTTTCATTTGTTATTTTTAACAAATATGCGACTAAAAATGTATTTGCAAATAAATCTGTTATTGTATATATTAAATCACTACAAATCAAACATATCGCATTTTTTCCAAGTTTTTGATTATTCATCTTATTCTCCCATATTTTATCTCATATCGCAATTATAACAAAAAAATAAAGTTTAATTATTTTTTATTCTTTCTTCAGCCTCTTTCAATTTTTGTTCTTCTTCTTCGATTATTCTTCTATGATCTTCTTCTGCTATTTTACTCATTTCTTCCCAAGCTTCCATATATGCTTCTTTTTCTTCTTTTGTCCACTTAGAATAATCTTTATCATAACTTGGCACTATTTTATATCCTATACTGGTATCACCAGATTCGGTTGTTTCTATTATTCTTTTAACTTCAAATGTAAGTGGTTCCTTATTATTAATTTCTTTTTGGCTTTCTGATTCTTTATCATTTTCTATTGATTCAGTATTTTCTGGTTTCTGATTATTTTCTGTTGCTACACTATTATTTGTTTCTTGACTATTTTGTATTGTTTCATTGTTATTTGTCTCCTGGCTATTTTGTGTTGCTTCAGTGTTATTTGTCTCTTCAGTATTTTCTATTACTTTATCGTTATTTTGTTGACTTTCATTTTCTGATTCATAATTACTTGATGCTAAATATTTTAAATTATTTTTTACAGCATTATCTAGCATTATATCTTTTACAACAATTGGTGTTGCTACTGCTCCTGCAACAACTGTTGCAGATATTGCTGTTGCTATAGCATGAGTTTTTATAAATAAAAGTATAGTTTTTAACATATTTAATTCTCCTTAAATTATTATTTTTACAATTATTATAATAACATAAATTATAATAGTTATCAATATTAATTAATACTCTAATTTTATCTGCAATTCATCTGTTAATTGCAACTTTTATGCTCTTTGCATAAATATATTAAAAAAATTGATAATATTTAATTTTTGTGATATTATTTTATCCATAGTATAAGGAGGAAATATGTTAGAACTTAAAGATATAAAGAAGGTATATGTAACTGGAGATGAGAATGTAGAAGCATTAAAGGGTATTTCACTAAAATTTAGAGAATCAGAATTTGTTTCTATTTTAGGTCAAAGTGGTTGTGGAAAAACTACTTTATTAAATATTATTGGTGGATTGGATAGATATATCTCTGGAGACCTTATCATTAATGGTAAATCTACAAAAAGATTTAAGGATAGAGATTGGGATGCATATAGAAATTACAAAGTTGGTTTTATATTCCAAAGTTATAATTTAATAAATCATCAAACAGTATTATCCAATGTAGAACTTGCTTTAACAATAGGCGGAATTTCAAAAAAAGAGCGTAAGCAGAGGGCTATAAAAGCATTAGAGGAAGTAGGTTTAAAGGATCATATCCATAAAAAGCCAAATCAGCTATCTGGGGGACAAATGCAAAGAGTAGCAATAGCAAGGGCATTGGTTAATAATCCAGATATAATTTTAGCAGATGAACCAACTGGTGCTTTAGATACCAAGACTAGTGTTCAGGTAATGGAAATACTTAAAAAAATATCAAAAAATAAATTGATAATAATGGTAACACATAATCCAGAGCTTGCTGAAAAGTATTCAAGTAGAATTATTAAAATTTTAGATGGTGTTATTACAGAAGATTCAAATCCTGTTTCGTTTGAAGAAAGTCAGGAAAAGCAAGATACATCTAAAATTGGTAGAACGTCTATGAAATTTCTTACTGCATTTAGGTTAAGCTTAAATAATTTACTAACTAAAAAAGGAAGAACTATTTTAGTTTCTTTTGCAGGTTCAATAGGAATAATTGGTATTGCACTTGTTCAAGCGGTATCCAATGGATTTCAAGGCTATGTTGATAAAATTCAAGAGGACACTTTAACTTCTTATCCTCTTACTATCATGCAGGAAACCACGGATATTACAAGTATGTTACTTGCAATGACATCACAAGATAGTGAAAAAGGAGAAGAAGGAAATGTTAAAGAGGAACAGTATATTTCTAGTATGCTATCTGCTTTAAGTACCAATGATTTAAAGAGTTTTAAAAAGCATCTGGAAGACAATAGTGAAGAAGTAAATAAAAATGTATCTTCTGTTGAATATTCATATAGTATTGAGCCTAATATTTATACAATAGATGCCACTAAAAAAATTGCGAAGGTAAATCCTAGTAATTTATTTAGCTCTTCTTATGGCTCTAGTATGATGAGTTCCTTTACATCAATATATTCTAAAATGATAGATGATAAAGAGGCTATAAATAATTCATACGATATCCTAGCAGGACATTTGCCTGAAAAGTATGATGAGATTATGATTGTTTTGTCTGAACCAAATACTATTTCTGATTTACTAGTTTATTCCTTAGGATTAAGAGATACTAAAGAATTATCGAATATAGTAACTAAAATTATGAATGGTGAAACAGTTAATGTACAAAATGAACCTCTTACACTTTCATATGAAGATTTAATGAATATAAAATTAAAATTGATACTACCAACAGATACATATAAATATAATAAAAAGTATAATATATATGAGGATATGACTGAAAATGAAGAATATATGAAAAAACTGTATGATAATGCAATTAGCTTAAAGATTGTCGGAATTGTTAGCCCAAAAGAAGGTAGTTCTTCAATGATGCTAAACCCAGGTGTTTCTTATACAGGCGATTTAATAGATTATATCATCAAATATTCTTCAGATTCAGATATTGTAAAAAAGCAAATATCAAATAAAGATATAGACGTATTTTCTGGCTCAAAATTTGATGAAAAGAAAGATGATTTAGGCTTAAATCTTCAGGATTTGGTTGATGTTGATACTAAAGCACTTGAAAGTGCTTTCAATATAAAAATAGACCAAAAAGAATTGGAAAAGCAAACACAAACTTATATGGCTGATATTAATAATTCTATTACAACAGATATAGAACCTGCTAAAAAATCTTTTTCAGATAGTTTAACAACTTTGTCGAATGGATTATTTGATAGTATAGTTGGAGAAATTGATATAGCAAATATAGATAATATTGTTTCTAAGTATTTAGATCAATATGATGCATCACAAGTATTATCATCACTTGAGAAAAATTATGTAATTCCAAAAGATACTTTAAAAACAACATTTTCAGGAATATTAAAAAGTTTATTGCAAATATATATAACAACATATAATAATATGTCACAATTTATACCTCAAGATAGTAATTCTATAGTTGAAGGTAATAACGAAAATCAAGATTACAATGCTCAGGATTTAATTAATAAAAGTAAAAATACTATTATAGTTAACAAAGAAATAGCTTCAAAAGTTATTTCATCCTTTACTAGTAGTGCACCAATTCTACAAACAGAAAATATGATGGCAAAGGCAATGACAGAAGCTGTTATGAAAAAAACAGTTTTAACAAAAGTTGGAGAACTTACAGCTAATTTAACAAACAGTTTTGCCTCAGCATTTAATGTAGATGCAGATAAAATTTCAGGGGCATTTAAAATCAATATGTCAGAAGAAGAAATAACAAGAATTATAAATTCTATGATGTCAGGAGATAATGCAACTGCTAAAAGTAATTTAATTTCTTTGGGTTATCAAGATAAAGAAGAACCAACTTATATATCTTTTTATTTTAATAGCTTTGACGGGAAAGAAAATTTTATTAGCTTTATAGATGATTACAATGAAAAGGTTGGGCAAGAGGATAAAATAATTCACTATACAGATACAACCGGTATTCTTATGAGTTCTGTAAAAACAATAGTAAATGCTGTAACATATGTTTTAATTGCTTTTATATCAATTTCACTTATAGTATCTTCAATTATGATAGGAATTATTACTTACATTTCTGTGTATGAAAGAACTAAGGAAATAGGCATTTTAAGAGCAATTGGTGCTTCAAAACGAAATATATCTTCAATTTTTAACGCAGAAACTTTTATAATAGGTTTATTATCAGGATGTTTCGGAATTGGAATTTCATATGCTTTAATACCTATTATTAACTCTGTACTTCATCATTTTACAGGAAATATACCTTTAAATGTAACACTTTACTTTAGTAATGCAATTATATTAGTAGTGTTAAGTATAATTCTTACTTTAATTGGCGGATTAATACCAGCAAAGTCAGCATCTAAGAAGGACCCTGTTATTGCATTAAGAACAGAATAATATAATTAAAAAGGAGCATATAACTTATATAATGCTCCTTTTATTGTGGAACAAAAAGGTTCCTTGACACCCACCCACAATCTTTGATTGTGTTATTGGGTAGTTTTTTATTTTTCGACATTTTTTGTCATTTTTTGTCGAAATTTATTTTTTCTATTTTTTACCATTTATGTTATTTATTTTTCCTTATTTTCTGTATATTTTTAAGGTTTCGATTAACAATAATAGAAAGAATTTATACTGCATTTATTTGTTAATATTAATTTATATGTTTCTGTGAAGTTTTGATTATAAATGCTATATATAAATCAAGAAAAATATGTGGAGGGAAAAATATGGCGCTTGATTATACTATTATTGGTGAAAGATTAAAAAAAGCTAGAACAGATAAGAATATGACTCAAGAAAAATTGGCTGAACAATTAGATGTATCTATTGCATTTTTAAGCAGAATTGAGAGAGGAAATTCTCACATTAATTTAAAAAGATTATCTCAAGTATGCGAAATTTTAGGTGTATCAGAAGGTTATATTTTAAATGGAGCATCTAGTAATTCTGAAAATTACTTAACATCTGAGTTTAATGATATTTTAAGTAGTGTGTCTTCTGATAAGCAAAAATTAATTTATAAAATTGCTAAAGTTATTAGTGAAGAAGAATAATTTATGTCAAATAGCTTATACTAAGCAAGAGGGTTAATCCTTCTTGCTTTAATTTTGTAAAAAAATGTTGCTAAATGTCAAAAATTATGGTAATATAGGAAGGATACTGTGTGCACGGTTTTTACGTGTTTTCGTATTAATAATTTATAAATAGGAGGTTTTTTATGGATTTTAAAGAATGGAATAGTTTTAATAAACAAGGTGAATGGACAAAAGAAATTGATGTAAGAAGTTTTATTCAAGCTAATTATACTCCTTATGAGGGTGATGATAGTTTTTTGAGTAGTCCAACAGAAAAAACCAAAAAGTTATGGAATAAAGTTTTAGATTTATATAAAAAAGAAAGAGAAAATGGTGATGTATTAGATGTAGATACTAAGACACCTTCTGGTATTAACCGTTATGCTCCTGGATATTTAGATAAAGATTTAGAAGAGATTGTTGGTTTCCAAACAGATGCACCTTTAAAAAGAGCTATTATGCCAAATGGTGGTATTCGTATTGTTGAAAAATCATGTGAAAGTTATGGTTATAAAGTAGATGAAAACATTGAATATGTATATCATAATTTAAGAAGAACTCATAATGACGGTGTATTTGCTGTTTACACACCAGATATTAGGGCAGCTAGAAGTTCTCACTTAATTACTGGTCTTCCAGATGGTTATGGTCGTGGAAGAATTATTGGTGATTATAGAAGAGTTGCTTTATATGGTGTAGATGTTTTAATTGAAAGTAAAAAAGAAGAATTATCTCTTTTAGATAGTGAAGAAATGACTGAAAACCTTATTCGTAATCGTGAAGAGGTTCATGACCAAATATTAGCTTTAGATGAATTGAAAGCAATGGCTGAAAGTTATGGTTTTGATATTTCTAGACCTGCTTCAAATGCTAAAGAAGCTATTCAGTGGCTATACTTTGGATATCTAGGTGCTATTAAAGATCAAAATGGTGCTGCTATGAGTTTAGGTAGAACTTCTACTTTCTTAGATATTTATATAGAAAAGGATATTAAAGAAGGAGTATTAACAGAAGAATCTGCTCAAGAATTAATTGACCAATTTGTTATGAAATTGAGAATGGTTCGTTTTTTAAGAGCTCCTGAATATAATGCTTTATTTAGCGGAGACCCTGTATGGGTAACAGAAAGTATTGGTGGTATGGGTATTGACGGAAGAACTTTAGTTACTAAAAATAGCTTTAGGATTCTTCATACTTTAATTAACTTAGGCCCTGCACCTGAACCAAATTTAACTGTATTATGGTCTAAAAATTTACCAGAAGGATTTAAAAGATTTTGTGCTGATATTTCTATTAAAACGTCTTCTATTCAATATGAAAATGATGATTTAATGAGAGTTACTTTAGGAGATGATTATGGTATTGCATGTTGTGTATCTGCTATGAAAATAGGTAAACAAATGCAATTCTTTGGTGCAAGAGCAAATCTTGCTAAAGCTCTACTTTATGCTATTAATGGCGGTAGAGATGAAAAAAGTGGAAAGCAAGTTACTCCTAAATTTGGGCCTATCACTTCTGAGTATTTAGATTATAACGAAGTAATGGAAAAATTTGATGTTATGATGGATTATGTTGCTAAGATATATATTAAGGCACTAAACATGATTCATTATATGCACGATAAATATTCTTATGAAGCTTTAGAAATGGCTTTACATGATAAAGAAAGGGATATTTTAAGAACAATGGCTTGCGGTATAGCTGGTTTATCTGTTGTTGCTGATTCTTTATCTGCTATAAAATACGCAAAGGTAAAAGTAATTCGTGATGAAACTGGATTAGCTGTTGATTATGAAGTAGAAGGAGATTTTCCTAAATATGGAAATGATGATGATAGAGTTGATGATATAGCTGTAAATATTACTAAAACATTTATGAAGAAGTTGCAAATGCATACAACTTACAAAAATTCAAGAGCTACATTATCTATTTTAACTATTACTTCTAACGTAGTATATGGAAAAAATACTGGTAGCACACCTGATGGAAGAAAAGACGGAGAACCATTCGGACCAGGTGCTAATCCACTTCATGGAAGAGATTCAAATGGTGCTTTAGCTGTTATGAATACTATTGCAAAACTTCCATACGAGTATTCAGAGGATGGTATTTCATTTACTTTTTCTATTACTCCAGGAACACTTGGAAAAGATGATGAATCTAAAATAAACAACCTAGTGAGTATGTTAGATGGCTACTTTATTCAGACTGGACATCATATTAATGTTAACGTATTTGATAGAAGTTTATTAGAAGATGCTATGGAACATCCTGAAAAATACCCACAATTAACAATTCGTGTGTCTGGTTATGCTGTTAACTTTACAAAATTAACAAGAGAACAGCAATTAGATGTTATCAACAGAACTATTCATGAAAGAATTTAAATTTAATTTTATTTATACTGAATACGTATAATAGAAAACGATATTATACGTATTCAGTATAAATGGTTTAGAATGAGGTAATAAAATGAATGCAAGAATACACTCTTTTGAATCTTTTGGTACCGTAGACGGCCCTGGTATTAGGTTTGTTGTGTTTATGCAAGGTTGCAGTTTGAAATGTAAATATTGTCATAATAGGGATACGTGGAATTTGTGCGGTGGAACTGAATATACCTTAGAAGATGTTTTAGTCCGAATTGAAAAATACAAAAGCTACTTTATGCCTTCTGGTGGTGGAGTAACAATAAGTGGTGGTGAACCATTATTACAATTAAAATTTTTATTAGAGTTACTGCCTATATTAAATAAAAAAGGTATACATGTTGCAATTGATACTTCTGGCAATTTTGAATTAACGGAAGATATAAAAAAGGTAATTGACTTAACTGATTTATTTTTATTAGATATTAAATGCATTAATGATGAAATATGTAAGGATTTAACTGGAGTTTCAAACAAAAAAGAACTTGCCTTTGCTAGGTATTTAAGTAGTATAAAAAAGGATATGTGGATTAGACAAGTTATTGTTCCGGGTATTACAGACAAAGAGGAAGATTTACTTAAATTGAGAGAATTTATTAGTTCTTTAGATAGTGTAACAAATGTTGAATTTCTGCCTTATCATGATATGGGACGTTTTAAATGGGAAAATCTAGGCCTAAAATATGAATTGGACGGCATTAGAACTGCTAATATAGATGATGTTAAAAGAGCTAGAAAAATTGTTTTAGAATAAAAAACCTAGCAATGTTAATTATAACATATTGCTAGGTTTTTTGTGTGTTAAGCTATAATCTTTTCTATTCTTTAACTAACTTTTTTAATCCAAATGTTATAAAATAAATTGCACCTGAAATTAGTACAATCATTGGTCCTGTTGGAATATTTAAATAATATGACAATATTAGTCCTGCAATTCCTGAAAATAGTGAGAATATAACTGAAATTAAATGGTAACTTCTCATATTATTTGTAATATTTCTACTAGATGCTGCAGGTAATATAAGTAACGAATTTATTAATAAAATACCTATCCAGCGTATAGAAATCATAACAATTATTGCAATTAAAACAACAAATATATTATCTATTAATTTTGTATTTATTCCCCTGCTTTTTGCTAATGTTGAATTTATACTAGTTACATTTAGCTTATTAAATGTAAAATACCAAAAAGCTGCAACTGCTATAAATGCTATAAATAAATATATAATTTCTATATTTGTTATACTTAATATATCCCCTACTAAATAGCTAGAGTATTTATTAAAGTTTCCACTCTGAGCAAGCATTGCTAATCCTAGTGCTATCGCGATAGACGAAAATACACTTATAATGGTATCTGCTCCATAGCTAGTTTTATTTTTTACAAAATTCAATAATAATGCAAATACAATTGCAAAAAATATCATTGACATGTTCATATTTGATATTCCGAAGAACCATTCCTATTGCTATTCCTGTTAAGGCTGAATGTCCTAGTGCATCAGAGAAAAACGCCATTTTGTTATTTACTATCATTGTACCTAATATGGCAAATATAGGTGAAACTAAAACTATGGCAATTAATGCATTTTTCATAAAAGTATAATTTATAAATTCAAATGGTAAAATTGTTTCTAATATACTATATATTACTTCCATTATATTTCTCCAAATCTATTTTTAAATTCTAAACTACCGAAATACTTCATCTGGTGTTCCTTCTTTTATAACTTCTTTATCTAATAAAATTACTTTATCTGCATAATTTTTAACTAAATCTAAATCATGCGATACTAATAAAATAGACATATCATACTTTGTTTTTAAATTATTTACTAGTTCATAAAAATCCATTGTACCATTTTTATCAATTCCGAGATACCGGTTCATCTAATATAAGTAAGTTTGGAACAGGTTTAGTGGCAATTGCAAGTAATACTCTTTGTAGCTCTCCCCCTGATAAGTCTCCAATGCTTTTATCTATTAATTTTTCAGCTCCAAATAGCTTTAGATGATTTTTTATTTCTTGATAAATCTTTTTATCTTTTTTTAAAAATACTGGCACATAGCATATACATGAGGCAAATAAATCATATACTGTTGTTGGCATATGTTTTTCTATATTAATTGATTGTGGAACATATCCTATTTTTATCTTTTTTGCTATTTTTTCTTTCATATCCATAAATGTAATATTTCCACTATGCTCTACTTCTCCTAAAATTGCTTTTAATAAGGTGGTTTTTCCCGCTCCATTTCTACCTATAATAACGGTTAATTCTCCACAATGCACATGAATATTTACATCTTTTAAAATAACTTCTTTTCCAAATTTTACCCCAATGTGATTAATTTTAGTACAATGTAATCCGCATGCACCTGACTGTTCCATTTTTCCACCTCTTTTTGTTATATTTATTACTAAATTGTTTTTAGTATTTCTAAATTTTCGTTCATTAATTGTATATATGCGTCTTTATTCGTTTCACCAGTCAAACCTGATTTTAATTTTAATATTTTTGCTTCCGTTTCTTTTGAAAGTGTTTGCGCAGTTTGCAAGTTATCATCACTATCTACTATAATAACATCAATGTTTTCGTTTTTCATTTGACTAATTAAGTTTTTCATTTTTTCTGCCGATAAACTACTTTCATCATGATTTGTTTGAACTGAGATACTTTCCATTCCTACTTCTTTTGTAAGATATGTAAATGCTTCATTTAAGCAAATAGCCTTCTTTCCTTTTAAATTTGATAATTCAGTTTCATACTTTGATTGCAAGTTTTCTAATTTTTCAATATAGTTATTTTTGTTTTGCTCATATATATTTGCATTTTCAGGATTGCTTTCAGTTAATCCATTTGCTATTTCCTCAACTTGAGCTATGTAATTAGAAATGCTTGTCCAAATATGATTATTTATTTCTCCATTTTCTTCTACCTTATTAGTAATATTACTGCTACTATCCACTATTTTAATATCAGAATAAGTATTTAATATCTTATCCATAAAATTTTCTAATCCTAGTCCATTTTGTATTATTAAATCTGCGTTTTCTATTTTTTTCATATCTGTTGTTGATAAATTGTAATCATGTAAACATCCAACATTTATGTCTGTCATATTTATTAAATCTACGTTTTTTGCGCCTTGTGTAATATTTTCTGCCATAATATATATTGGATAAAATGTTGTTACTATTTTAAAGTTATTGTCTTCTTTTGTATTTTCTTTCGTTATGTTTTTATAAATAACTATGCTAACTACTAATACTAATATAACAGCTAGTATTAATAAAATGTTCCATTTTTTCTTCATGTCAAAATAGCCTCTCTTTCTCATTTGTTTATCATAACATAAATAACCGTTTTTTTCAATACCGGTTATTTTCCTTATATTTTTCAAAATTTATATTACGACCTTACTTATAACCCTAATTTTTCTTTAATTTTTTTCCAATTTTTTTCTACACTTTCATAGCCATATTCATAGCATTTATCTAGTTTTTCTATATCCAATAATCCTACCTTATCTGTATAAACACTTAATACATAGTCACTTGCTGCTAAATTATTCTCTGCTATTTTTGAACCCATAATGTCAATGGTTTTCATAACAATATCCATTAAATTACTATTTTCATCAATTGAATCTGCATCAAATTTTACTGCTAAAACTTTGTCTGCACCTTGTTTTTTTACTTCAAGCACTGGAATATTATCTAACGCCCCTCCGTCCATAAAAGCATATTTTTCTATATTGCATGGTGAAAATACTGCTGGGAAACTACTACTCGCTCTAACAGCTTTTCCTATAGTTATATTGGTAATATATTTGCTTTCATCTTCGGCATTTTTTGGTATATAATTGGTAAAAATGTATTCTTTTGATTTCATAATGTCTACAGTTGTAATAATTAAAGGCATTTTTATTTGTGAAATGTTAGTAATATTATGCTTTTTAGAAAATTTATTATATATTTCTTCAATTGCTTCTCCATTATGAAATCCTGTCAAAGTTTGCCTTTTATTAAATTTCAGATTAAAAAATGTTGAAATAAATGGGAAATTTTTTACCCCTATAACTTCTTTACTATGTTTTTTAAATAATTGATATATTATATATGGTTCATATCCCATGGCATATAGGCTTGCTATCATACTACCGCTACTAGTTCCACCAATAACATCAATATGTACATTGTGATCTACTAATGCTTGTAATACTCCTGCATGTGCAATTCCTCTTATACCCCCACCTGATAAAGCAATTCCTAATTTCATACTATTCCAACTTTCATTTTGTTATTTGTATAATTATTAACAAATTTTAGAAAGTTAAACAAAAAAGAGCTCACACAAAAATGTGAACTCTATTTTTCATATATATTTTTTCTATGTCCTACTTCTAATACTAGTACTATTATCTCTTTATCTTGTATTTCACATATTACTCTGTACTCGCCTATTCTATATCTCCATTGTCCAGAT
>CANRPQ010000028.1 GCA_947632525.1 uncultured Clostridia bacterium | reverse complement strand
CACGATGAAATACTTAAAGAGCATGACAAAAAATTAAAAGAGCATGATGAAAGATTTGATCATATTGATGAAACTCTTGATAGAATTAACCAAATTTTGGTTCTTATTCAATATGATACTTCAGTAAGAATTCCTGCTATTTTTGATAATTGTGCTTTTCATCAAGATCACTTAGTAAGGCACGACAATGAAATTAAAGATTTACAATCAAAAATGGAAAATCATTCTAATAGAATTATTTCATTAGAAATTGATTCAAAAGAACATCATAAACAGTTACAAAAATTTGTTTCTAATAATTAGTCTATATTAAAAAGATGGAGTTTAACTATGTAATCTATTAAATAAGATTATATAATTAAACTCCATCTTTTTAATGTATTTTCATTTACTATACTATAAACTTTTTAATCTTTCTTCTACTTTTGCAAGCATTTCTTGATATTTTGCAAGTTTTGCCTTTTCTTCGTTTATTTTTGCTTCTGGTGCTTTACTTACAAATCCTGGATTAGAAAGCATTTTTTCACATCTTGTAACTTCTGATTCAAGTTTGGTTTTTTCCTCTTGAATTCTTTTCTTTTCTTCTTCAGCATCAACCAAATCTTCTAATGGAATATATAGTTCAATTGCGTCTTGCATAATTGTAATTGCATTTTTTGGTATTCCTGTTTTATCTTTTTGTACAGTTACCTTTGCTCCAAATCCTAGTTTTAATAAAATTTCTTCTGCTTCTAGAATTTCCTTTTCATATTTATTTGTTACAAATATCAATTCAGATTTTTTTGATGGATGAATATTCATATTTGCTCTAACATTTCTTATTTCTACTATAATTTGTTTTAATTTTTCAACAAATTCTTCTTCCTCATCAAATATAAATTTTTCTATGATATTTGGCCATTCAGCTATAATTAAATCTTCTGTTCCAAAGATAATTAAATGAGAATAAATCTTTTCTGTTATAAATGGCATGAATGGATGTAGTAATTTTAATGAAGACGCTAAAATGTGATTTAATACATAACTTACTTGTATTTTTGTTTTTTCATCATCACTATAAATTCTAGGTTTTACCATTTCAATATACCAATCGCAAAATTCATTCCATATAAATGAATAAATTTTATCAAGTGCTATACCTAAATCATAATTATTTATGTTTTTGGTTACATCTGCTATTAATTTATTAAGTTTATTTAATATCCATTTATCTTCTAGTCTAAAATATTTAGCATCATATATATTATTCTTTTCATATGCTTCATAACTGAAGTCTCTAACTTTTTGTTCATCTGCTAAATTGCTAGTTACAAATTTAGCTGCATTCCATACTTTATTTGCAAAGTTAGATGCTTGCTCTAACTTTTCTGGCATATAACGAATATCATTTCCTGGTGAAGTTCCCAATACTAGAGAAAACCTTAAAGCATCTGTTCCATATTTATCAATAATTTCTAATGGATCAATTCCATTTCCTAAGCTTTTAGACATTTTTCTTCCTTGACTATCACGTACAATACCATGTATAAATATATCTTCAAAAGGTGGTTTTCCTGTATGTTCTAGAGCAGAAAAAATCATTCTTGCAACCCAGAAAAATATAATATCATATCCTGTAACCAATGTACTTGTTGGATAAAAATATTTAAAGTCTTCTGTTTCTTCTGGCCAACCTAGTGTTGAAAATGGCCATAATGCAGAACTAAACCATGTATCTAAAGTGTCCTCATCTTGTTTTAGATTATTACTACCACATTTTGTACATTTATGTGGTGTTTCTTCGGCTACAATTGTTTCTCCACAATCTTGGCAATAGTATGCTGGTATTCTATGTCCCCACCATAATTGTCTAGAAATGCACCAGTCTTGAATATTTTCCATCCAATTAAAATATATTTTATCAAATCTTTCTGGAACAAACCTAACTTTACCACTTTTGACCACATCTATTGCAGGCTTTGCTAAAGGTTCCATTTTTACAAACCATTGCTCTGAAATATGTGGCTCAATAGTATGGTGGCAACGATAGCATTTTCCTACATTGTGTGTATAATCTTCAACTTTGATTAAATATCCTTCTTTTTCTAATCTTTCTACTATTTTAGCCCTTGCTTCTAGTAAGTCCATTCCTTGGTACTCTGGTAATAGATTTCCCATTTTAAAATTTTCATCAAATACTTCTATTATCTCTAAATTATGTTTTAATGCTGCTCCATAGTCATTAGGGTCATGAGCAGGTGTTAATTTTACAGCACCTGTACCAAATTCTTTTTCAACGAACTCGTCTGCAATAACAGGAATTTCTTTATTCATAATTGGAAGTATTACAGTTTTTCCTACTAAATCTTTATATCTTTCATCATCAGGATGAACTGCAACACCTGTATCACCAAGCATGGTTTCTGGTCTTGTAGTTGCTACTATTACATATTTTCCTTCTTCACCTTTAATAGGATATTTAATATGCCATAGGTGTGTTGGCTCCTCTTCATATTCTACTTCTGCATCTGAAATAGATGTGTCGCAGTATGGGCACCAGTTAATTATTCTTTTTCCTTTATAAATTAAACCTTTATTATATAACTTAACAAACACATGCTTTACTGCATTTGATAAGCCTTCATCCATAGTAAATCTTTCTCTAGACCAATCACAAGAACATCCTAATTTTTTTAATTGATTTAAAATTGTTCCACCATACTCTTCTTTCCATTCCCATGCTTTTTCTAAGAATCCTTCTCTTCCTAAGTCTTCTTTATCAATTCCTTCTTTTTTTAGTTTCTCTACGATTTTAGCCTCTGTTGCTATTGCGGCATGGTCAGTTCCAGGTACCCACAAAGTATTGTACCCTTGCATTCTTTTATATCTAATTAGAATATCTTGTAAAGTTTCATCTAAAGCGTGTCCCATGTGTAATTTACCAGTTATATTTGGTGGTGGAATTACAATTGTATATGGTTTTTTACTTTTATCCTCTGATGGCTTAAAGTATCCATTATCTTCCCATTTTTTATATATTTGCTCTTCAAAACTTTTTGGCTCAAATTTCCCCTCTAACGCTTGTCTTTTACTCATAACATTTCTCCTCGTTACATTGCAATATAAAAGATAATTGCTCCTATAATAGATAGAATAAATCCTAATATTTTTAATCCCATACTGCCTTCATTTTGGTCACCAAAGCTAAACATTTTTTTTGTAATTACTCTAGCATCAAAAATACAAACTATACCTAAAGTTATTAAAAGTAAACTTATTATTATTAAAATTATTTGTCCCATTTATATTGCTCCCTTTATAATACTTTTAAAGTTGTTTTAATTATTTATATCATTAGAAAAATTCTACTGTATATTTACATTCAAAAGAGTCTCTAGGCTTTAATGAAATTATATCTTGCTTCTGAGTAAATACTCCTGAACTTTTTATATTATCTGCTGTTGAGAACCAAGGTTCAATACAGATAAATGGTGCATTTGGTTTTGACCAAATTGCTAAGTATGGAAAGTCTGTAAAATCCATAGTAAGTAATGTTTTTCCTGTTCGTTTATTTTTTAAACTTATTTTATTTGATGTAATTCCTTTCATTATTAATGAGTCATTATCAAAACTATGTGAGTTTATTGGAATTATTCTTTTTCCTTTCATTGGATTTTTAGCATATTCTGTTCCTATTAATCCATCTACTAGGTATAAAAAGTGAATTTTTTCTTCATCTTCTTCAAATTCTAAATAGTAATTATCTTGTTTTAAATCTTCTAAATCAATTTTAAATGCAGGATGCCCGCCTATTCCGAATGGTAGATTTATTAATCCTGTATTTACTACTTTATATATTGTAGTTAATTTGTTGCCTTCGCTACGATATGTATTATATAGTTCAAAATCATATGGATATCTTGCCAATGTATACTTATTACTTTTTAATACATAAGAATGAAAATTATCTAATTTTGTAATTGGTTCAAATTCTAAATCTCTTGCAAACCCGTGTTGCATTATTTCATATGTTCTTCCGCCAATTAGAGTTTGATTTTTCTTTAGTTTTCCAACTATTGGAAATAATACAGGTGAATGTCTTTTCCAGTATATTTTGCCATTTTCATCTATGCAACTTTCGCCTTGATGAATTTTTTCTTCGCCATCTATTTTAAATCCAATTAGTTCTCCACCCATTTTGGTAGTTTGTATCTGTGTATACATAGGCTTCTCCTTTCTAATTTTCTTACTACATAAAATTGCATTATTAACTTATTTTTACATATATATAATAGTGTTTTTTTATGTAAATGTCAAGTGGTTTTGCAACTTAATAGTAATATTTTGAGAGTGTCGCTCCCTCTACTTTTTATTTCAAACGTTATTCTACTAATGCACTGATTTTGGATTAAAAACTAAAAAGTTAAAATCTACAATGCTATGCTTTGTTGCAACTTATTATCTACTAATTTACGTAGTTTTTCATTTTTTTCTTGTTTTAATCCCCTATCTTCTTCCTCTATTTTTAATGCTACACTTTGAACTGACTTTAACATTGGCATATCTATAAATAAATTAGCAATTTTGAATTCAGGAAGGCCATGTTGCTTAGTTCCAAAGAATTCACCTGTTCCTCGAAGTTCTAAGTCCTTTTCAGCAATTACAAATCCATCATTTGTTTCTTGCATAATTTTCATTCTTTCCCTTGCAACTTGAGAACAATGGCTATCATATTTTAAAATACAATATGATTGATAATTTCCTCTTCCAACTCTTCCTCTTAATTGATGAAGTTGCGCTAATCCAAATCTTTCAGAATTTTCTACTATCATAACACTCGCATTAGGTACATTTACCCCTACTTCAATTACTGTTGTAGATACTAGAATATCAATATCTCCATTTTTAAATTGTTCCATTATTTCATCTTTTTCTTTTTGCTTCATTTTTCCATATATGCAATTTACTTTATAATTTGGAAAAATTTCTTTTTGATATTTCTCTGTCCACTCTTTTACAGCCTTTAAATCTGATTTTTGTTCTTCTATATCTACATCTTCTTTTTCTTCTACTAATGGGCATACAACATATACTTGTCTTCCTTCATCAATATTTTTACGAATAAAGTTGTTTACTCTTTCTTCCATTCTTTTCGTTACGGCATATGTTTCGATTTTTTTTCTATTAGGTGGAAGTTCGTCAATAATTGAAATATCCAAATCACCATATAGTATTAGCGCAAGTGTTCTAGGTATTGGTGTTGCTGTCATAACCAGTACATCTGGATTATTTCCTTTGGCTACAATTGCTGTTCTTTGTCTTACTCCAAAACGATGTTGCTCATCTGTTACTACTAATCCTAATTTTTGAAATGTAACATTTTCGGTAAGCAATGCATGTGTTCCAATTAATACCTGTATTGTTCCATTTTCTAGTTGTTCTAATATTTCTCTTCTTTCTTTTATTTTTGTAGAACCTAATAGTAATGCACATTTCACGCCTAATGGTTCTAATATCTTTTTAAATTCTTCCAAATGTTGTGTAGCAAGAATAGCAGTTGGTGCCATAATTGCGGCTTGATAACCTGATTTTACTGCTTTGTATGCTGCAATCATTGCCACTACTGTTTTTCCAGATCCTACGTCTCCTTGCAATAAACGATTCATTGGTTTTGCGGTTTCCATATCATTGTCAATTTCTTCTAGCACTCTCAACTGTGCTTTTGTTAATCGAAATGGTAGATTATTTATTACATCAGACATTTTTACATTTTTATCAAAGCCAATTCCTTCTTCTATTTCTGTTTGTCCCTTTATCTCTAATAGAGCAAGTTGCATTGTTAGTAGCTCTTCAAATACTAGACGTTTACGTGCCTTTAATCTATTTTCTTCTGATGTTGGAAAGTGAATTTGTTTTAAGCTCGTCTCTAATTCTTGTAGGTTATACTCAGATAATAAATAGTTTGGCAATGTTTCTTGCAATTCTCCGTCTATCATACTTAATGCATTCTCTATAGCTTGTCTAATCGCTGTTTGTGATAAATTATATGTAGAAGGATAGATTGGCATTACCTTACCTGTATTTTTGCTTTTTCCTATTTCATCAAATACGGGATTTACCATTTCTATATGATTATACTTGTTAGTTACCTTTCCAAAGAATTTATATGTTTCTCCTCTTTTAATATGTTGTTTCATATATACTTGATTAAACCACGTGATAGTGCATCTTCCAGTATCATCTTCTACAATAGTTTTTAATATAGTCATATTTTTGCGGATTCGATTTAAATTTATTTCTGAAACTACTCTTGCTTCAATAGTAATTTCTTCGCCATCTATTAACTCTGATATTTTTTTTTGTTTTCTTCTATCTTCATATTCACGAGGAAAATATGTAATTAAATCTTCTAATGTGTATATCCCTAAATTGTTAAGCAATGCAACCTTTGTAGGTCCAACACTTTTTACATATTGTACATTTTGTTTTAAATCTATCATTTTTTATATTTTCCTTTCTGGAAGATTTTATATAGAACATTTTTTTTATTATATATCAATTTTCTTTAATTGTGCAAGCTTATTTTTAATGCTTTTCCATTTTGTTAATATTACTAAGTTCTAGCATAGTTAATTGCTTCCTATACATAGATTTAGACGACATTGCATACAATTTTATAGCTGTGAATTGCATAAATTTTTAAAAAATTTATCATTAAATATTATCATTTCATTATTTTTATGATATAATTTATATAACACGTTAAATAAAAGGGAGTTTAAGTTTTATGCTAGACTATGAATCCAAAGAAAAAATGCTTATTAGCACTGAAAAATATAGTTATTATGAGTTTATGTATATTATACAAGATTTAATAAAACATCCAATTGTTAGAAGAATGAAAGTTTTTAATCAACACGCTAATACAAATTGTTATCAACATTGCATGCAAGTTGCATATTATACATATATTGTTTGCAAATATTTACACTTAGATTATATTTCTGCTACACGTGGAGCAATGCTTCATGATTTATTTTTATATGATTGGCATAATCATGCAAGGCCAGATAAAAAATGGAACAATCAACATGCTTTTTTGCATCCTAAAATAGCTTTAAAAAATGCAAATGAAATTTTTGATTTAAATGCAATTGAGCAAGATGTTATTTTAAATCACATGTGGCCTGTTACAATTAAATTTCCACATTTTAGAGAAACAGTAATTGTTACTTTTGCAGATAAATATAGTGCTTGCAGAGAAACTTTTTATTATATTATAAAATTATTACATACTAAAAAATTTTATAAATATGCATATGTATTTTTAAGTTTAATTGTTTTTAGAATAATATAATCGACTATAAAAAAACTTGTAACATAGAAATTTTATATAAATATTTTGTTGTTATAATCGCAAAACAGCAAGATATTTAAATTATCATAAATTTTCTATATACAAGTTTTTATATTATTCAAGGTTAATTTACTTTAAGTTATGCAGGTTTTTTCAACTGCTTTTATTACAATTTAATTTAAAATATATTTACTATCTTTAAGGCAGATTTGTCTTTAATGTGTTCTAAAATAAAAATGCAGTTTTCTAAATGCTCTACTCCTTGTGAATATTCTTCCATTTCAATATTTGCCTTTAACTCAGAAAGTTCTGTCCCAACCTTTTCTAGTTCATTATGCTCAATATAATATGCCATGGTTTCATATCTTTTTTCCCAATCTTTCTCTGTTTTAGCCATTTGTTGCTTTGATTTTTCTTGATCAATTTCCTGTTTTGTAATTTCTTCATGTAGCATTGAAAGATTGTTGTTAATTTCTTCTACAGATTTTGCAGTATTATTTTGTGTAATTACATTCCCAATTATAATAATTACAACTACGAAAATGCTTATAACTACTTCTTTGTACATAATTCTCTCCTTATAAATATTTAATATTTTCTATTTTTTCCTCTCTTTTTCATCTTTTTCTTGACAAAAAATTTGACCTTTTCCATCATATGTTACAATTAAAGCTTTTTCAGGTGTAGTTTTAAATTCACTAACTGCTTTTCTAAGCCAAGCTTCGTTTTTACCAATTTTTTGTAAATTTTCTTGCATAATTTTTCCGTCTACAACTAAATCATATGGAATTCCCTCATATTCTGGCATAATATTAAAATCTTCAGGAATTGTAGTTCTTTTATTTGGTTTTTGTATAACTGTAACTTGACCACTTGTTTCTAATATTGCATATTCTACATCTCCAATATTGAATACATTATTCCCTCTTAATCTTTCTTCTAATTCATTAACTGTAAACCTTTCTTTTTTTAATGCCTCTTCATCAATTTTTCCTCTATATATTAAAATTGTAGGTCTTCCACATAATAGTTCTCTTGCTTTGATGCTTTTAATATTAATTAAAGAAATGAGTAAATGCATAACTAATAATCCTAATATTGGAATTATACCGTTTGTAATTGGAATTCCTACATCTGTCATTGGGATTGAAGCTAAGTCTGCTATCATAATTGAAATAGCTAATTCAAATGGTTGTAATTGCCCTATTTCTCTTTTTCCCATTAATCTCATAACAACAAGTACAATTATGTATAAAATAATAGTTCTAATTAATGTTATTAACATATTTTCTCCTTGTAAATTTATTATTGTTATTATATTTTTAACAAAAAAATAAAATCTATTCAATTTTGAATAAATTTTTGTTTTTTGATCATAATACAAATTGAAAAATAAAATCATCTTAGTCAATTCTTTTTTAAGGAGGTTTTAGATTATGTCAGATAACAATACAAACACTCAGTCTAAATCTAATACAAAAGGAACTGTATGGCAAATTGTTGGTAGATTAATAACTGCTGCCATTGTTCTTGCCATTACTGCATTTTTTACTCCAGGATTTCAAATAAGTAATTTTTGGGCTTTAGCTGCAGCAGCTATTGTTCTTACTGTTATTGATTATTTAATTACTAGATTTACTGGTTTGCATGCAAGCTCTTTTGGTAAAGGATTTGTAGGTTTCGTGCTTTCAGCTGTTGTTTTATATGTAACCCAATATTTTGTAGCAGGTTATACTGTTTCTTGGATGGCTGCTATTATTGGTGCTCTTGTATATGGCGTTGTAGATTATTTTCTACCTGGTGAACAGCAATAAGAAAAAAGTGTCAGTTTGGGAACGTTCCTTTTACTGACACTTGTTTTTTATTTTTCACTTTTTATTTTTCTTTATTCCATTCTTCTTTATTTGTTTGCCTTTGCCTTGCAATTCCTAAAGCTTCTGAAGGTACATCCTGCGTTATAGTAGAACCTGCAGCGATTAGAACATGGTCACCCAATGTAACTGGTGCTACTAAATTAACATTAGACCCTATAAAACAATTATCTCCAATTTTGGTTTTATGTTTATTTTTTCCATCATAGTTACAAGTAATTGTTCCGCAACCAATATTACATTTTGTACCAATTTCACAATCCCCCATATAAGACAAGTGTGGTACTTTTGAACCTTCTCCAATAATAGCTTTTTTAATTTCTACAAAGCTTCCTACTTTTACTTTATCTGCTAGTTTACATCCTTCACGAATATATGCATTTGGTCCGATGTTACAGTCTTCTCCTATAGTTACACCAGATTTAATTGTAGTGTTAGGATGAATTACTGTGTCCATTCCTATTTCTACATCTTCATAAATATATGTTGTGTTAATATCTTCTATTGTAACTCCGTTATTCATATGCATAGTATTAATTCGAATTCTTAAAATTCTAGTAAGCATTTCTAATTGTGCTTTTGTATTCAAGCTTAAGATTTCTGTATTGTCTTCTACTAATAATCCACCTATTTTTAATCCTTTTAAATTAAACATTTTTATAACATCTGTTAGATAATATAAGCCTTTACTTCCTTGTTTTAAATTTGTTATAATTTCTAATAATTTTGAAATTTCAAAACAATATACGCCAGCATTTACTTCTAAAATATTTTTTTGTTGTTCTGTTGTTTCACTCTCTTCTATAATTTCTGTAATTTTGTTATCTGTTCTTATAATTCTTCCATATCCTGTCGGATCACTAATAATTCCTGTTAATACAGTAGCTGCTTCTTCCTCGTGTACTGATTTTTCTACTAAAGTTTTAATTGTATTATCTGTAATTAAAGGTATATTGCCATTGCTAATTACTACTCTGCCATTTTTGCCTTTTAAGTAGTTAGCAGATTGCATTATAGCATAACCAGTTCCTAAGCACTTTTCTTGTTCAAGATATGTTACTTCATCCTTTAAAATTTCTTGTATTTCTTGTTTATTTTCTCCTACAATAACTGCTATATCATTAATTCCTGCTTTTTTCATGCTGTCTACTACTCTTTTTATAACAGCTTTTCCATATAACTCTTGTGCTAATTTAGACTTTTTTGATTTCATTCTATCGTCAGTACCTGCTGCCATTACTAAACCAATTACATTTTCCATTTTTACTTATCTCCTTCTTATTTTAATAATATTTTATAAATCTTACTTAAGTATTTTTAGCATTGTATAATGCAACAGCAGTTTCTGGGCTATCATTTCCTTCTTTGTTTTTTACTGGTGCAAATTCATCTTCTCTCTTTACGCGCAATATAGTCATATTATCATATCTTGTAAATGCATCAAAAATGAAAGTTTCAAATTTGTATACATTTGGTTCTTCTGGCTCAATATATTTTCCGTCTTCATTTAAATATGCTGATTTCTTAAAAGCTGCATGGTATGGAAGTTTAATATCTGCTAGGTTTTCAAAAACACTGCGATGAAATAAGTAGTTTGCAATATTTACTTCGCCATAAAGTAATTCTCCATTTTCATCTCTTTGTTCCGCCATTTTTTCTGGAAGATCTATGTATTCAATTATTTTAGGGCTTCCATTCATTTTGCAAAATACTCCTACTTTTTCTTTTGGATTAGTTTTTGCTACAGATTTTCCGGCTATCTTTTGATTTTGCTCTATTGTAAGACCTACTAATAATGGGTCTACAAAATTTGATAATATATTGTCTACATTGCTAATAAAAATCCACTCAATATCTTTTGATTTTAAGTCTTCTAAAACTCCGCTTCTTGCTATTGCTTCATAAATTCCTCCATTTCCATCAGCGGCTTCTTTAATTTTTTTATCTTTATCTATAATTACTTTTCCTTCAGTATTTAATAATGGTAATTCACCTTGCTTAAAAAATTTTATTTCTGATTTATCGTATTCAAAGTAATTATGTTCTTCTAAAAATTTGATTGTGTCTTCATGATTTTCATTACTAGTCATAACATACCACGGAATTGTTATATTATATTCTTTTTGGGCTTTTTTTAATGTATCTATAATAATTTCGAAAATATATTTTTTACCATTTTTAGTATTTAATTCATATGTTCCCTTAGGCCCTTGATGTCCAAGCCTGCTTCCTTGCCCACCTGCCATTGTTATAACAGCATATTTTCCAGAACAAATTATTTCTCGCCCTATTTGTTCTAATTCTTCTTTTCTTTCTTTCGATAGTTTAGATTTATCAGTATATTCAATATGTTCAATTAATTTTTCTTGCATTAATGGTTTGCATTTTGTAAATTCATATATTTTTTTTAATTCTTCAAAATTTATTCTTAAAATTTGACTTTCTAAATTATCTTGCTCTTCTTGTGTTAAATATGGTAAATATTTTAAAATATGTTCTTGAGAATATTGTTTTAATATTTGTACTGCTTTCTCTTTCATAAAAACCTCGTTTCTTTTATTTTTTTGTATATTTTATTCATGTTTAAAATTTGTGTGTAAAATCTTCAAAAAGTTTATATCACAAAATAAAAAAAAACACAACAGTCTATAGACTGCTGTGCTACTTTGGTTAGCAACATTTATGACGATTACATATAAGTTGAATTATTCTAATAATGATTAATATAGCAAGTATTATAGCTAGAATAATTAAAGCAGCAATTGCTGCAAATAAAACAGCTCCTATTGCTGGAATTGATGCAATAATTAGTCCAATTGTTAATGCAAATAAAATAGATACAATAAATATTATTATGTCAATGCAACATCTATTTTCTTTTTTCTTACCTTCATTATAGTAGCAATTATTATTATATTTTTCTTCCTCGTACATGTTCCTACACCTCCTATTAGTGCTTTACCTAGCACTAATATATATTATGCAAAAATTGTACAAAGTTCTACAATATTCTACTATTTTTTTATTTTCTGTTTTTATATGTCAATATTAAAATGTAATTATGATATATATTTTTCTACTATAATTCGTAATTTTCCTTTTGATGTTTGTTGTACTTCTTCACATATTTTAAATTTTCCTTTTCCTCTAATGGTCAATATGTCACCTTTTTTTAATATCATTGCATTTTTAGTTTTTACTTCATAATTTACAAAAACTCTTTCTTGTGAAATTATTTCATTTGTTTTTGTTCTAGATATATGTAATAGCTCAGATATAACTGTATCTAATCTTAATTGTGTTACTAAAATGCTAAGTGCTTGCTTTAGTATAGGAACTTTTTTTAAATTTAAAATATCTTTTTGCTCTACTTTTGCTTTTTTAAACCTTTTTAATTCTTGCAAGTTAGTAATTAGATATGATACCATATCATTTTGTACTATAATGTCAGCTCCTTCTTGTGTAACCAAAATATCCCCTATTTTTTCTCTCTTAATACCTAACTTCATAAGTCCACTTAAGTAGTCTCTATGATGATACTGCCCTTTTAAGTCATTTGGAAGTACAATAGAAATTACTTTCATTTCGTTTTTTATTACTGTATTTTCTGATATTGGTAATTCTAAAAAGCTAGCTAGTTTATTTGGAAAAAGAAAAACTACCTTTCTTTCAGAGTCTTCATATCCTCCATATAATATATAGTTTTGAAAGGATATTTGTTTTAATGCTTGTTCAGTTATTTTTTGTTGATAGCCATCTAAAAAATCTGTTGTTTGTATTTGGTTTTTGCTATTAGTGAATTGAGCTTTATCTAATATTTTTGCAATAAAAAATTTATCTTCTTCTTTTGGATATTGTTTTATTATTTCTTGCCTATTCATTATTTAAATTTATTTAGTTTTTTACTAAACCCTCCCTATTATTTTTTATAATACCATATTAATTTTGTATTTGCAAAATCAATCTTATAAATATTAAGTTTTTATTACATTTTTGTTTCAAATAAATTACACCTGAGTTCGTTGTGTTTCTAAGCTTGTACCGTTTTAGCTTTTTTTACTTTCATTATAAAACGTGAAGTGAAAATTTAAATTCCAGTTTTAAAAGATGATAAAAAATTGTAAAAGAAAGTTCTAGAATAATTTA